>CANBEE010000075.1 GCA_947367415.1 uncultured Bacteroidales bacterium | reverse complement strand
TTCACATCCTCCACATGAATGCCATAGGAAGCGGCCTGGCCGTCCACGGTGGTGGCGATGGATTCATAGATCTCATTGCGCTCCGCGCCGTCGTTCATGTTGATGATATCGGCCTGGGCCAGGGTGCCCATGGCGGTCTTCAGGGCGTTGTAGGTGATGGCATCCAGCCGTTCCTCTGCCTTGGTGGTGGTACCCAGTGCGCGGTAGAACTGCTGGGGATCAGAGATATTCCAAAGAATATAGCAGTACAAAGCGGTTGCTGCACACGAAGCAAACGTTTATCGGCCTGATACATTATAAGTACCCCCTCTGTTTGTTATATAAAATATTTGTGTTATTTTTGTAGCCAAAAGTATTATTGCAACAACTATGAAACACGGATTCATCAAAGTGGGGGCCGCCATACCTTTGGTCAGCGTGGCCGACACGAAGTATAATACAGAGCAGCTCATAGCCATGGCACACCGTGCCCATGAGGAGGGCGCTGAGGTGACGGTGTTCCCCGAGCTGTGCATCACGGGCTACACCTGCGGCGACTTGCTGACACAACAGACCTTGCTGCAAGAGGCCGAGAACGGCGTGGCACGATTTGCCGAAGCCACCAAGGGGTATGACAACATATACATCATCGGTGCACCCATCTATGTGTGCGGAGCGCTGTACAACTGTGCCCTCGTGGTGCAGCAAGGCCGTATACTGGGTATCGTACCCAAATGCTATATCCCCAACTACGGCGAGTTTAACGAACGCCGATGGTTCAGCACAGGCTACAACCTGCGCATGGAGGACGACATACACTATGCCGGGCAGAAGGTACACATAGGGTCGTACCAGATATTCCACACGGGACGCTACGCCTTCGGCGTGGAGATATGCGAGGACCTGTGGAGTGTGACACCGCCCAGCTCGGCACTGGCGCTGCAGGGTGCAGAGATCATCTTCAACCTCTCGGCATCGGACGAGGTGACAGGCAAACACGAATACCTGCGCTCGCTCATCGCACAGCAGTCGGCTCGCTGCATGGCAGGATATGTATATAGCAGTTGCGGCTACGGAGAATCGACCACCGACCTCGTGTTTGCTGGCAATGCCCTCATCGCCGAGAACGGCACGATGATAGCCATGGGCGAGCGCTTCCGCTTCGACGCCCAACTGGTGTGCACCGAGATAGACCTCGACAAGCTGCGTATGGAACGCCGTGGCAACACCACCTTCGCTACCGCACAGGCCGACCTCTTCCCCAAGGCCACACACGTGCATACACGCGCCATCACCGAAAAGGAGTGTGCACTCAGCCGCACCTATTCGCCCCTGCCCTTCGTGCCGAGCGGCAATGAGCTGGATGCCCACTGCAACGAGATACTCAACATACAGGTGGCTGGCCTGGCCAAGCGCCTCACCCACATCCACTGCAGCAAGGCGGTGATAGGCATATCGGGCGGACTGGACTCTACGCTGGCGCTACTAGCCACGGTGCGCACGTTCGACCGCCTCAGTCTGCCCCGCAAAGGCATCATAGGTATCACCATGCCGGGCTTCGGCACCACCGACCGCACCTACCAGAATGCCCTCGCACTGATGCAGCTATTAGGCATCACCCTGCGCGAGATCAGCATCAAGGATGCATGCATACAGCACTTCAAGGATATAGAGCACGACATCACCATACACGACACCACATATGAGAACAGTCAGGCACGCGAGCGCACCCAGCTGCTCATGGACGTGGCCAACCGCGAGAACGCCATCGTGATAGGTACGGGCGACCTCTCGGAGCTGGCACTCGGATGGGCCACCTACAATGGCGACCACATGTCGATGTACGGGCTGAACGCCGGCATACCCAAGACTCTCGTACGCCACCTCGTGGCGTGGGAGGCTACCCACACCTACGATGCAGAGATACGCGACATCCTGCTCGATGTGGTGAACACGCCCATCAGCCCAGAGCTGATACCGGCCAAGGACGACGGCACCATCAAGCAGAAGACCGAGGACCTGGTGGGCCCCTATGAGCTGCACGACTTCTTCATCTACCACTTCCTGCGCTCGGGCTATACCCCATCGAAAATATACTACATCGCCTGCAAGACCTTCGAGGGCAGCTACGACAAGGCCACCATCAAGAAGTGGCTCACGACCTTCTTCCGCCGCTTCTTCCAGCAGCAGTTCAAGCGTTCGTGCCTGCCCGACGGACCTAAGGTGGGTAGCGTATCGCTGAGTCCGCGCGGCGACTGGCGCATGCCGAGCGATGCCAGCGCAGCACTTTGGCTGGAGGAGTGCGAGAGACTGTAGTTATTCTTCCTCTGAGAACTCGGAGGTATCCGAGCACTCCGAGGACTCTAAACTCTAAGAAAAAAAATTATGATTATCATAGGCATAGCAGGTGGCACCGGATCGGGCAAGACCACCGTAGTAAAGAAAATCGTAGAGAGCCTGCCCGAAGGCTCGGTGGCTGTGATACCGCAGGACTCGTACTACAACGACCAGTCGAACATGCCGCTCGAGGAGCGCAAGAAGACCAACTTTGACCACCCCGACGCATTCGAATGGTCGCTGCTGGCACACCAGATCAACGAGCTACGCGAGGGACGCTCCATAGAGCAACCCACCTACTCGTATATCACCTGCACACGACTGGCCGAGACGGTACATGTAGAGCCGCGCGAGGTCATCATCGTGGAGGGCATCATGGCACTGTACGACAAGAGTATGCGCGACCTCATGGATATCAAGATATTCGTAGATGCCGAACCCGACGAACGCTTGCTACGCGTCATCACACGCGACATCGCCGAGCGTGGACACCCGCTGGAGATGCTCATAGGCAAATACCGCAACGTGCTGAAACCCATGCACGATGAGTTCATCGAACCCACCAAGCAGTATGCCGACATCATCATCCCCAATGGCGGACACAACGTGAAGGCCATAGAGATGGTGCGGTTGTTCATTCAGCAGTGCCTTGGGAAGGGTTGATAGTTCTTGGACAAGCCAAGGGCTTCGCTATCGATGGATGATGGTTGAGGGTTTCCTAAACACTAAACTCTAAACAAAGAAAGGTAAATGCGTAAGCGGGAAAAGACATTCTACGTTGTCATTATTGTGGCACTCATCATATCGTTTGTAGTGAGTACCATCCCCCCCACTCATATGCCCACCGCCCCCAAAGAAACGGCAGAGGTCCCCGACACTACGCCACCCACCTTCTCCATATCATCCTACGACAGCCTGTTCCAAGCCTATGCCGACACCATAGGATGGGACTGGAAACTGCTTGCTGCCGTGGCCTATGTAGAATCGAAGTTCGACACTGCGGCCACCTCGGCCGTAGGTGCCCAAGGGCTGATGCAGCTGATGCCGCGTACTGCACGTGCCATGGGAATCCCCGAAGGAAAGGAACGCGACCCTGCCGAGAGCGTGCGTGCAGCCACTCACTATTTTGTCTACCTCAACCGCCTTTTCCGTCGTATCCCCGAGAGCGAACGCATCCATTTCATATTGGCCTCATACAATGCCGGCTTCGGACACATACAGGATGCCATGCGACTGGCAGACAAATACGGATATAACCGCCATATGTGGAACGATAACGTGGAGACCTTCCTGCGTCTGAAGAGCGACTCCATCTACTACACCGACTCCCTATGCCGCAACGGACGTTTCATTGGAACCGAAACCACCCTGTTTGTCCGTAAAGTACGACACAAGTACAGCGAGTACTGCTTACGCGAAGAGCAGTTCTGGGACACCATACACTACGTGCCGCATGTACGTCCTATCCTGCATGACAAGGATAGCCTCAGCGAAGATTCTGACAGTATATCCGATATCCTTGCACAGCTATGAGCCTCGAGAACAATATCCGTCTGCACGTACACCATATCGCCTCACCCTATATCTATGGGACTACTGCAGACGGACAAGACCTATGCGCCGAGATAATAGCCGAAGCGTATCTGCCCGACATAGAGCACTTACGCGAGGGAGATACCATCATGCTGATTGGTACGGAGCACATCCAGGATTCATCACCAGTAAGGATTCGTGCCCATCGCCTCATCATCGAGCCCGACTACCTCATCGACATCAGTAGCCTCACGGCCTGTTTCTCTGAGAGTGGGCCTCATCCCATGCGGTATGTATTGGGGATGCTCACACCCAAGGAGGTGACACGCCCTATCCTATTGGGAAATACGGCCAACCAGTTTCTCGACGACAGTGTCAACGACAACCCTGAACGCCCTGCCTCGTACGGCTCCTCCATACGCAAAGCCTTCACAAGCGATGCCCTGAAGTTTGCCGTGTGCCCCGACATCAATGCCTCCTTCTTTCAGGACACCCGCACACAGTATGAGCACATACGGCATTCCGTAGAGGCACTACACCAACGCTATCCTGCAGGAGCTGGCGGTGGTGCCATGCTCGAGCCCTCCTTCATCTGCCCAGCATTGGGTCTGCAAGGACGTCTCGACTACTTGCAAAGCAACCTACGCCTGCTTGTAGAGCTCAAGTCGGGCAAGGCCGACGACTACTTTTCAGCTCCGCAAGGTCCCAAGCAAAGCCATACAGCCCAGATGATGCTATACCGCGAGATGCTGCACATCAACACAGGCATCCCGCGCGAAGAGATTACGGGCTTGCTGCTATACTCGCGCTATCCGCGCTACTTCACAGGCGACAGCCACCCCCATATCGTGGACGATGCACTGGTGCTGCGCAATGCCATCGTACGCCTCATGCGCCATTTGGCCTCAGAGCCCGACACGGCAGCATTGTTTGAGGCATTGAGCGCGGACGACTTCAACACCCGCCCCATCACCAACCGCCTGTGGAGCGACTATCTGCGTCCTTCCCTTACCAAGCAGCTCACCCCTTTCCATCAAGCAGCCCCCATCGTCAAGGTCTACTTCTACCGTTATCTACGCTTCACTGCAGCCGAGCAGTACATCGCCAAGATCGGGCGCAACGAACGAGACAATGCACAGAGCCATCTGTGGTGCCGCACCTATGAAGAGAAGCTGGCCGACGGGGATATCATCGACCGCCTCGGCCTGCATAGCTTCGTCTCCGACGATGGATGCGGATACGACACGCTCACCTTTAACCTCCCCCCATTAGACACAACCGACGTGCCCAACTTCCGCCGAGGCGACATGATATTCTTCTACGTCAAGGAGAGTGAGACCGACAGCGTAGCCACACGCCAAGTGCATAAGGGAACCTTGCTACATATCGACACCCATACCCTACGCATAGGACTTCGCCAACATCAGCATAGCGCCGATGTGTTTCCCCCAACTGCCAGCTACGCCATGGAACACGACGTTAGCGACAGCGCCTCATCGGCCCTATATCGCAACCTATACACCCTGCTCTGCGCGCCACAGCGCTGCCAGGATCTCATCTTAGGGAAAACACTTCCGCAAACAGACACCAGCGTAGATATTCAAGGACACTATCCCGGTGAAGAGACCGATGCTATCGTGCGAACCGTACGCCAAGCATGCGACTATGCACTTATCGTAGGTGCTCCCGGTGCAGGCAAGACCTCCATCGTGCTACGCTCCATCGTAGAGGAGCACTATCGGCATACCTCCAGCCATATGCTGCTCATGGCCTACACCAACCGAGCTGTCGACGAGATATGCAGTGCCTTAGAGAGTATCCCCGACGCTCCAGCATACATTCGACTGGGAAGCGAGCAGAGCTGTGATGAGCGGTATGCACCCCGCACACTCGCCCGGCTCACAGCCTCACTGAACAACCGTGATGAGGTGCGTTCGCTTATCGCATCCACGCGTATCATCGTAAGCACCGTAAGTACCGCAGCCAACCGTCCTGAACTGTTCGAAGCCAAGAAATTCGACCTCACCATCATAGACGAAGCTTCACAGATACTCGAACCGCAAATAGTAGGCCTACTCACCAAGGCGGGAAAATATATTCTCATAGGCGACCATAAGCAGCTGCCAGCCATATCCTTACAAACTGAGGAAGAGGCCTGCATTACCGACGAGGAGCTTATCAGTCTTGGATTCACCGACTGCCGCCAGTCGCTCTTCGAGCGTCTCTACCATCGTCTCACCATAGCCGGGCATACCGACTGCATCGTCACCCTATACCATCAAGGACGTATGCATCCCGAGGTCAGCCACTTTGCCAACCAACATTTCTATGGTGGGCGCCTTCGCCCTGTGCCCCTACCCCATCAGACAGCATTGCTCCCTTATATAAAGTATCATACCGGGAGCCCTATGCAAACACTTGCAGCCACCCGCCGTACAGCGTTCATTCCCTGCCCTATACCCGAAGGTGAAGAGCGGTTCAAGACCAACAGCCACGAAGCACAGCTATGCGCATCACTCGTCGAAGCTATCGTAAAACTCTACCAAGCCAACAATCTTCCCTACGACCCGAACCACACGATAGGTATCATCGCTCCCTTCCGCAGCCAAGGAGCTCTCATACGCCACGCGCTCGCTACACTAGAGCTGCCAAGCTACACCGATGAAATCAGTATCGACACCGTAGAGCGCTACCAAGGCAGCCAGCGCGACATTATCATCTATTGCACCACGGTGACCTCGGCACCCCAAATGGAGTTGCTCACGGCACGCACAATGCTGACCGAGAAAGACAACAATGATTCTGCTTCTCTTGACCGCAAGCTCAACGTAGCCCTTACCAGAGCACGCCAACAGCTCTTCGTCATCGGTATACCCCAAGTACTTGCCACTGACACCAATTATCGGGCAATGATGGCAGAACTATCCAAAGAACATTTAAGCTAAGATAGAGAATCAACTCTCTAACATCCATTCACGTCCCTATTGTTAAAAGAAATTAGGACGTTTGCTCCGTGCTTCCTCAAGGGAAAGGAGTGGCTTCTGTCCCTTCTGTGCAAACTCCTGACGCAAGGACTCCTGCTCCTCACGCAGACGTGCCAGATAGGCATCGCGCGTATCCTCATTGAGCAATGCAGCTGCCACGCCCGAGTTTTGCGAAGCATCTTTCACATACACCACGGGGCCTTCATACACAGGAGCAATCTTCAGCGCCGTATGCATGGCACTTGTAGTGGCTCCTCCGATGAGCAAGGGCACACTGATGCCCGCTTCACGCAAAGCTGTAGCCACATTCACCATCTCGGCCAGCGATGGAGTGATGAGTCCGCTGAGTCCAATAATGTCGGGGCGGCACTCAAGTGCCTTCTGCACGATATCTTCGACCGGCACCATTACACCCATATCAATGATGTCGTAGCCATTGCAGCCCATCACCACACTGACGATGTTCTTACCTATATCGTGCACGTCGCCTTTGACAGTGGCGAGAAGAACCTTTTTTAATTGAGAATTGAGAATTGAGAATTGAGAATTATTGCCGTTCGGACAGTTTGAATTTTCATTATCCATTCTCAATTGTCCATTATCCATTGTCAATATTTCCACCGCCTGCTTCATCGTGCGGGCTGTCTTCACCACTTGGGGGAGAAACATACGGCCTTCGCCGAAGAGGCGACCTACCTCCTGCATGCCTGCCATCAAGGGACCCTCGATGATAGCTACGGCCGAGGGATATTGGGTGAGCGCTTCGCGGAGGTCGGCCTCAAGCGTGTCACTGGTGCCCTTGATGAGTGCCTGTTGCAAGCACTGCTCTAAAGAAAGGGTAGACTTCTCTAATTGTGAATTGTGAATTGTGAATTGTGAATTATTAGAATACTCTGATGCCATACTGATAAGTTTCTCGGTGGCACCTGGAGCACGGTTTAGTATTACATCCTCAATGGCCGTGAGCAGTTCGGCAGGGATATCGTCGTAGCGCACTGAGGTGGCGGGGTTGACGATACCCATATCCATACCGGCCTTGATAGCATGGTAGAGGAATACGGCATGCATAGCTTCGCGCAGGTAGTTGTTGCCACGGAAGGCAAAGGAGAGGTTGCTCACACCACCACTCACATGAGCTCCCGGAAGATGGGTGCGTATCCACTCCGTAGCGCGAATAAAGTCGATGGCATAGCTGTCGTGGGCCTCTATACCCGTAGCCACAGCCAGAATATTGGGGTCAAAAATAATGTCTTGGGGCGGCATACCTACCACATCGACCAGCAGATGATAAGCACGCTCACAGATAGCGATGCGACGTTCATACGTGTCGGCCTGTCCCTGTTCATCAAATGCCATCACCACCACGGCAGCACCGAGACGGTGTATCTCGCGAGCATGAGCGAGGAAGGGCTCTTCGCCCTCCTTGAGCGATATGGAGTTGACCACACACTTGCCCTGTATGCACTTGACGGCAGCCGTGATAACCTCCCAGCGCGACGAGTCCACCATGATCGGCACACGGGCTATGTCGGGTTCCGAAGCGATGAGATTAAGGAAATGCACCATCTCGCTACGGGTGTCGAGCAACCCATCATCCATATTGATATCGAGCAGCTGAGCTCCATCCTCTACCTGGCGGCGGGCAATGGAGAGTGCTTCATCGTATTTCTTCTCATTTATCAGGCGGAGAAACTTACGCGAACCCGCCACATTGCAACGCTCACCCACGTTGATAAAATTGCGCTCGGGAGTCACCTCGCAGAGTTCCAGCCCCGACAGCCACAACGCATCAGGACGCAATGCAGGCACATGAGGTTTAGCCCCCACCACGAGCGACGCATACTCAGCAATATAGGCATCCGTGGTGCCGCAGCATCCACCGATGATATTTACCAATCCCTCATCGATATACTCCTTTACCTGCTCGGCCATCTGTGCAGGCGTCTGGTCATATCCGCCGAGACTATTGGGAAGTCCGGCATTGGGGTAGCACGATATATAATAAGGAGCGCGTGCTGCGAGTGCCTTGAGGTAAGGTTTCATCTGTGCAGCACCAAACGAACAGTTGAGTCCCACCGAGAAGATATCGGCATGACCCACCGAAGCCAGGAACGCCTCCAGCGTCTGTCCCGAGAGCGTACGTCCAGCAGCATCGGAGATGGTCACCGAGAGCATGATAGGCAAGCGTTGTCCCCTGCGCTCCATCACACATTCGGCCGCATAGATAGCCGCCTTGGCATTGAGTGTATCAAAGACCGTCTCCACAAGCAGCATATCCACACCACCCTCGACAAGTGCATCAATTTGCTCTATATAGGCACTCTTCAGAGTATCAAAATCGACCTCTCTCAGTGCCGGATTTTCCACATCGGGCGACATCGAGAGCATCTTCCCCGTAGGACCTACCGAGCCTGCCACAAATCGGGGTTTATCAGGCGTAATGGCACTCATTCTATCAGCCTGCTGACGGGCAATCTTTACCGCCTCAAGGTTCAGCCTTCGAACAAGACCCTCTGTACCATACTCGCTCTGTGATATGCGCTGACTATTGAATGTGCAGGTCTCGATAATATCAGCTCCCGCCTCAAGATATCGACGGTGTATCGCCGATATAACATCCGGACGGGTCAGCACAAGCATATCATTATTGCCCTCCAATCGCTTTGGATGAAGAGTAAACTCACTGCCCCTAAAGTCAGCCTCCGAGAGCCCGTAACGCTGTATCATAGTGCCCATAGCACCATCAAGAACAACTATTCGGCTCTCTAATATCTCTGTAAATCTGCTCATTAATAGATATTTTTCGCAATCTGCTCTATACTTGCCACAGCATTCATCGAATAGAAATGGATACTCGGCACTCCGGCAGCCTTCAACTCTCGCGCCTGCATAGTAGCCCACTCAACACCCAACACCTTGACATCGTCATTCGTCTTGCACCCTCGTAACTGCTCCGCCAGCTCCATAGGCAAATCGATATGGAAGGTCTTTGGCAGTAGTGCCTGTTGTGTAAGCGATGTGAGTGGCTTAATACCCGGAATAATCGGTACATCAATGCCCGCAGCACGACAACGCTCAACAAACTCAAAAAACTTGGCATTGTCAAAAAACATCTGCGTTACGACATACTCCGCACCACTGTCAATCTTCGCCTTCAGATGCTCTATGTCCATATCTATATTCATTGCCTCCTCGTGCTTCTCCGGATAACCGGCAACACCAAACGAAAACGGCACAGTGTGCATATCGTGTATCGTTCCATCCAATAACTCGCCTGCATTAAACCTCGACACCTGCTCACATAGCTCTGCCGCGTGCATATAGCCGCCATTCTCCTGTATAAACGAGTTATCACCTTTGGCTCTATCTCCACGAAGTACCAATAAATCATTAATGCCGAGATACGAGAGATCTATCAACTCATTCTCTAACTCCGACGGAGTAAAACCGCTACAGATAATATGTGGAACCGTAGCCACACCATAGCGACTCTTCAATGCCGCCGCAATTGCAACCGTTCCGGGACGCTTTCTCTGTGTTGTACGCTGAAAAATACCGGCAGAGACCTCCTTGTAAACCACATCTGTACGATGCGTAGTGATGTTTATATATGCAGGCTCAAACTGCATCAACCGCTCGACACTGTTAAATAGCGTATCAATACTGTTACCTCTCAACGGAGGCAAAACCTCAAATGAGAATGCTGTATCGTGCTTTGACTTGAGAAAAGATGCAACGCTGCTCATAACATAAATATTAATAACACAAAGGTACAAATTTTTGTCTATATATGCACTGATTATCCAAAAAAGAAAAAATTACCGCAGAAATTTTATAAGCTTAACTTGCCGAGGATTGTTACGCAATCTGTTCTCGGCTTCAATTGCGACTCAATTATCCAAAGTCCCCCTCACAGGAGGGGGATTTAGGGGGTGGGTAACATAACAGTTGCGGCAACAACCACTCTTTTAGACCAACACTGTAATACCCTTACAAAAAGTAGCTACATTGCGGAGTTCGCATACATATAAAAAAAAAGACCAACTTTTTCAGTTGGTCTTAAAGAGGCGGCTACCTACTCTCCCACGGGAAAACCGCAGTACCATCGGCGTTAGTGAGCTTAACTT
>CANBEE010000074.1 GCA_947367415.1 uncultured Bacteroidales bacterium | reverse complement strand
CTTACGGACAAGTACTCGAGTACTGACGGCTAAGTACTGCAGTACTGACAAGGAAGTACTGGAATTTTGATGAGCAGTGAGGTGACATATCTTTATCTGATTTGAGGCTATCGTTGCAGTGCGCAGCGCTGCCAATATAAAGCTTTGCTTTAAGATGGCTTGCTTGCTCGGCAGAGTTCAAATGAATTTGACTCAGCTCTCGCTGCGCTGCGGAATTGTCAATTGTTTCTGCACTCTGCCAGGCCAAAAATAAGAATCGATTACACTGTCGGAGAAGACCGATTCCTCCGTGTCACGCAAATGTCACGCTCGTGCCACGCTTTTGCCACGTTTTTTCGTTGGTGTGGCTATGGATTATGCGTTCCTTTGCCATGTGAAAAGCAAACGTAAAACCTAATAAAAACACAGTAATGAAACAGAACAGATTATTTGTGGCGCTATGCACAATGATGCTGACGACCGGGGTGATGGCACAAAGTACCAACTTGGACATTGTTAATATTGAGGGCCGTGCTATTGATGCCGTCACACGTCAAGGATTGCCTGTGTATGTAGATGTGATGTATGCCGACAGCTCGAAGTTCTGTACCGTTACGGGCAAAATGGAGAACAGCGGTATCTTCTCATTCAAGATTCTGCGCGATTCGGCCATGATAGCCAAGATACACATGATGGGCTATAAGACGCAATACATCGACCTTGATTTCAGAAATGACAAGACCAAGTACAAACAATTGGGAAACATTGTCATGAGTGAGTTGCCCATAACACTGGGTGAGGTGACGGTGAAGGCGACGAAGGTAAAGATGGTGTATCGAGGCGATACCATCGTATATAATGCCGACGCTTTCCGTTTGGCCGACGGTTCAATGCTTGACGCTCTCATCGAACAGCTACCGGGCGTGGAGCTGAAAGGCAACCAGATACTCGTGAACGGACGCTATGTGGAGAGTCTGCTGGTCAATGGCAAGGACTTCTTCCGAGGCGATGCCAGTGTGGCACTGAGCAATCTGCCAGCTTATATGGTGGATAAGGTGAAGGTATACGAAAAGGCGCTCGAAGACGCACATGTCATCGGTGACTTGCACGAGAAGCCCTTGGTGGTCGATGTAAACCTGAAAAAGGAGTTCTCTGCAGGATGGATATCCAATGCCGAAGTTGCATACGGCACGGGCGAGCATTATCTTGGTCGTGTGTTCGGGCTGATGTTTACCAACAATATGCGTATCGGTGTTTATGGAAATATCAACAACACCAACGATACTCGACAGCCAGGCAGCAATGGTGACTGGAGTCCAGCATGGCAAGCTACAGGAATTACCGACATCAAAACGGGAGGCATTGACTTCACGTGGGACAAGGATAACAATTGGGGCGTACAGAGTGCACTCAAGGTATATCACGAAGACAAACAGGATGAAACCTACACCTCTGCCACCGACTTCTACCAAGATGGCAATACCTATAAGCGCAGCAACAACACGAGCCGTGACAGGCAGTTTCATCTTATTTCTGACTCTCGCCTGTTCCTTAGAGGCAATTACTGGTTTCTTAGAGTTACACCTAATGTGGAGTATTTCCACAACGACATTACGGGCATGAACCATTCGGCTACATACTCACAACAACCATCAGAGAATTATCGTGGAGCCTCGCTCGACAGTATATTCCGCCCTGTCTACGATGGTGTGTTGTCTGATATGCTTGTCAACAAGTTGTATACTCAGAACCTTACTGACCGCGACAGACTGCTACTGAAAGGCAATCTGTATTATTCATATACACCGTCCAATACGTCCGACTATATCCGCCTGACCATGAACGGTAACTATAATCGCACACGCTCCAAGCAGTTCTCACATTATCGCCTCTATTATGGAGAGGGGAGCGGCAGGGACAACGACTTGCGCAACCAATATCGGGAGATGCCTTCACTCAACAGTAATATACAGGCACAATTGGAATACAACCATGCCATCAAAGGTGACCGCAGCTTTATACTCCGTCCTAAATATACCTATTATTACAGTTTCCGTGATACAGACAATGCCCTTTACCGACTCGACACGTATGCCGACTGGAGTCCCGAGGACAAGGCATTGGGCATGCTCCCCTCCACACGTGATTCACTGAGCCATGCGCTTGACATCAACAACAGTAACTTCAGTACGGCACATACACATCGCCATACACCAGCCATTGAACTTGAACGATGGATAGAGGGCGACAACGGTCAGCAGCACCTTGTCTTCCGTCTGCCATTGAACATTGCGACTGAGCGGTTGGACTATCAACGTGGACGTATGGACACCACGCTTTACCGCACCGATGCATTGCTGCAAGGTCAGGCAGAATATCGGATTATAGAGAACCTTACCGATACGACACCGCGCCGTGAATACAGGTGGATATACAACTTCACCAACACAGCCCCGGCCTTGACCTATAATGTGCCTTATGTAAGCGATGCCAATCCGTTATATATAACTATACGCACAGGAGAAAGCCTGAAGAATACTCACCGACATAATGCAAAGTTCTATTTCCAGCAACGCAAGAAGCAACGCCAACAATTGTTTGAAACCGGTGTAGAAGGTTCGCTCGTATGCAACAGCATCGCCAACTACCGCACCTATGACAAGGCCACGGGCGTTACCACCTCATGGCCTACCAACATCAACGGAAACTGGCAGGCAAGTGCTTATTATAAGATGAGTAGCGCACTGGACGAAGCGGCTACGATGACCTTCTTGCATGGAACCACGGCAGGGTATGTCAACAGCGTGGACTACATCAGCGTCATCGGCTCCACGGCCGACCCCAAGAGTGTGGTGCGCAACGTGAACCTTCGTGAAAGCCTGGGCTTTGAAAACAAGTGGGAGCAGTCGACCGTCTACCTCAAGGCCAATGCCACCTACCGCTACGCTACAGGCAACCGCGAGGACTTCACCACCATCCATGCCATCGACTACGACTATGGCTTGACGTTGAAGAGCGAGCTGCCGTGGGGAGTCAACCTCAGCACCGACTTCACCATGTATAGCCGCCGTGGATATGCCGACGAGTCGATGAACACCGATGACCTGGTGTGGAACGCTCGCCTATCGAAGAGCATCCTGGAGGGTAACCTCACCTTCATAGCCGACGGCTTCGACCTGCTGGGCCAGCTCTCCAACATCCGCTACTCGGTGAACGCGCAGGGCATACAGGAGACATGGCACAACGTGGTGCCACGCTACGCCATGTTGCACGTGGTGTACCGATTCAACAAGCAACCGAAGAAGAAATAGACAATCGTAAGATAAGAAAGTTCTTTGAAGAACATCAGAGAAGGATGGAGGCTGCCCGTGAGGGTCGCCTCCATCTGTTTCATCACCCCAGCAACTGCTCGGCGTGGGTCGAGGTCTTGATCTGCTTAGGCAGATATATCTGCTCGATGATGCCGTTCTCGTCGATTACGAAGGTGGTGCGGAAGGTACCCATGTACTTGCGTCCGTACATGCTCTTCTCGCCCCACACGCCCATGGCCTGCACCAGCTCCTTGTCGGTGTCGGCAATCAGGGTGAAGGGTAGTTCGTACTTGTCGATAAACTTGCGGTGCGAGGCGGCACTGTCTACACTCACGCCAATCACTTCGTAGCCCCGGGCACGGAACTCGCCGTAGTGGTCGCGCAGGCTGCATGCCTCGGCTGTGCAGCCCGATGTGTTGTCCTTGGGGTAGAAGTAGAGTACAACCTTCTTGCCGCGATAGTTGCTGAGCAGCACTTCCTCTCCATTCTCGTTCACTCCCAAGCGTTCGGGAGCCTTGTCACCTATATTCATACGTTCTTCTTTTGTGGTTAATAAGTTTTTTCGTACTTTCGCATACTAAAACGCGAAGATAACAGATTTTTCTCAATCATGAAAGTAAAAAGCATCTTGTGTGCAACTCTTCTTACGAGTTGCTTCTCTCCTTCAGGAAAGATGGCCGACACAGCCACCATGGAGCAACACTTTGCTGCTCATCTACAGGAACCCTCTACGGCCTATGCCCACAGCCATCGTATAGGCTGGGATGCTGTCCCCGACAGTCGTACTGCTGTATGGAATGCCTGGTGCGAGGCCAATCGTGCC
Source organism: uncultured Bacteroidales bacterium (assembly GCA_947367415.1). GTDB lineage: Bacteria > Bacteroidota > Bacteroidia > Bacteroidales > Bacteroidaceae > UBA1189. The sequence continues at coordinate 6,864 of CANBEE010000074.1, read as the reverse complement.
TTCGAGGAGGACAAACTCCCTTCACCACACCCCCTCTGCACCGATACGCTGCTGTGGCCGCTGCCCGCAGAACTGGAGCCCAATGCTACCATGCCTTACTACTTCGGCACCAAGGGCGACAAGCCTGAGAATGGGTGGCCGCTATACCTATATATACATGGCTCGGGGCCGAAGACGCATGAGTGGGGCACAGGCTATATCCTCTGCTCACGCTTCGAAGATGCTCCTTCGCTCTACTTCATACCTCAGATACCCAACGAGGGCAGCTACTACCGCTGGTGGCAACGTGCCAAGCAGTTTGCCTGGGAGCGATTGTTGCGCCAGTCCTTCGTCAGTGGCGAGGTCGATGCCAACAGGGTATACCTCTTCGGCATCTCCGAGGGAGGCTACGGCAGTCAGCGTCTGGCCTCATTCTATGCCGACTATCTCGCAGCGGCAGGTCCCATGGCTGGTGGTGAGATTCCCTTCGATGCTCCGGCCGAGAACTGCGGCCACATAGGTTTCTCGTTGCGTACGGGAGCCAATGACTTCATGTTTGCCCGCGACCTGCTCACTGCCCGCACACACGAACTTTTTGATAGCCTGCAGCGCTGCTACCCCGACGAGTATCGCCATCATATAGAACTCATCCCCGGACGCGGACACGGCATCGACTACTCGCCGACGACACCTTGGCTCAGCCACTTTACCCGCGTTCTCCATCCCCGCCACTTCGTTTGGGAGGACTATCCTATGGATGGCATCTATCGCCGTGGCTTCTATAACATTGCCGTGCATGAGCGCGACACCATTGGCGGCAATGAGCGCACCCGCTACGAGATGACCGTCGAGGGCAACACCATCCGCCTCACCATTGACCGTGTCAACTACGAGGTTACTCAGCGTGAACCACGATGGAACATCCCCATCAAGCACACCAAGCACTACACTCCTGTCACGGAAGGAGCCTTTACACTCTATTTGTCCGATGAAATGGTCAATTTTGACCAAAAAGTCACCCTCATTGTCAACGGGAAGCAGGTGTATCGTGGCAAGGTGCGTCCCGATATGAAGCATTTGGTGAATAGCTGCGCCACCTTCTTTGACCCCGAGCGCCTATATGCTGCGGGTATTGAGGTGGAGTTGTAGAAAATGAAAGATGAATGCACCTTGCTCGTTTGCGTAAGTATTCATAATTCATAACTCATAATTATAAAAGCATGCCCCTTGACTTTGACCATATGTCGCCCGGGCGACTATTCACGAAGATGTTCTTCCCCACGCTGCTGGGTATGTTCTCCGGCTCGGTGATGAACATTACCGACGGCATGTTCGTAGGGCAGCGTGTGGGTAGCGATGCCTTGGCTGCCATCAACATAGCAGCACCGGTGTTTATGCTCGTCACGGGCATTGCCCTGATGTTTGGTATAGGGGCTTCGGTGCGTGCCTCCATCTCATTGGCACAGGGTAAGACGAAGGAAGCCAATCGCGAGATTACCACTTCGCTGCTCGTGGCAGTGGCCGTCGTCACTCTGCTCTCGGCTGTCATCCTGCTCAACCTCGACACGATGGCCTATCTCTTCGGTAGCACCGACCGCCTGCTTCCTCTCGTCAAGGAGTATATGCTGTGGGTGACGGTGGGTATGCCTGCCAGCTGCGTGCTGTTTGCCGGCATGTTCTATGTTCGCCTCGACGGAGCGCCCAAGTTTGCCATGTGGTGCGAGATTATCGGTGCCGGTCTCAACATCGTGCTCGACTACATCTTCATCTATCCCCTTGATATGGGTATCATGGGAGCTGCCATCGCCTCATCGCTCAGTTGCCTCGTGGGCGCTCTGCTCATCATGGGCTACCTGATCTTCTTTACCAAGCGCATCCAGCTCTGTAGCCTGAGAGCCGCTTTTGGTTGGGGTACGCGATGGCTGCAGACGACGTGGCAGCAGGTAAAGTTGGGCCTCTCCGGCTTCCTTGGCGAGGTAGCTATCTCACTTATGCTCGTGCTGGGCAACTATGTCTTCGGTTGCCTGCTCGGCGAGAGCGGCGTGGCTGCCTACAGCATAGCTTGCTACTGCAGTCCGCTCTTCTTTATGATTAATAATGCCATTGCCCAGTCGGCCCAGCCTATCATCAGCTACGACTATGGTGCCCGCCGCTGGGAGCGTGTGCGCCATACCCTGCGTCTGGTGCTTGTCGTGGCTATCGTGTGCAGCGTGGTGATGACCACCCTCATCATTTTCCTCACTGACCCGCTGGTGAGCCTCTTCGTGAAGGACGACCCCACCACCCATGCCCTTGCCGTCAAGGGTATGCCCCTCTTCGCCATTGACCTGCTCTTCCTTGCCGTCAACGTCACCATGATAGGCTACTTCCAGAGTATCAAGCGCGGCGCTTGGGCCACCGTGTTCACTGCCCTGCGTGGCTATATCTTCCTTATACTCTGCTTTGCTGTGCTTCCTCTTGCCTGGGGCGTACCGGGTGCCTGGCTTGCCATTCCTGTGGCTGAGGGACTCACCACCGTATGCATCGTTCTCTTTGTTTTCATACGGTATGCACGACGCAAGAGGCGCATGGTTTCGTAAAATCAGAAAAAAGCAGTAATTTTACACTCCGATGAAGATTGATAATATTGAATTAGGAAAGTATCCGGTGCTGTTGGCACCGATGGAGGATGTCACCGACCAGGGATTCCGCCTGATGTGCAAGGAGTTTGGTGCAGACCTTGTGTATACGGAATTCGTGTCGAGCGATGCACTCATCCGTCAGGTGAACAAGTCGATGCAGAAGCTCACTATCAGCGATGAGGAGCGCCCCGTGGCCATACAGATTTATGGACGCGACGTGGACTCGATGACCGAGGCGGCACGCATCGTGGAGACGGTGAAGCCCGACATCATAGACCTCAACTTCGGCTGCCCCGTGAAGCGCGTGGCTGGCAAGGGAGCGGGAGCCGGCATGCTGCAGAATGTGCCGCTTATGCTCGACATCGTACGCTCAGTAGTTAACGCCGTGAAGACTCCCGTCACCGTGAAGACCCGCCTCGGATGGGACGAGAGCTCCAAAATCATCGTCGACCTGGCCGAGCAGCTGCAGGACTGCGGCATCAAGGCACTCACCATCCATGGCCGCACCCGTGCTCAGATGTATACGGGAGAGGCCGACTGGACACTCATCGGTGAGGTGAGGAACAATCCGCGCATGCATATACCTATTATTGGTAATGGCGACATCACCACTCCCGAGAGAGCCAAGGAATGTTTCGACCGCTACGGCGTGGATGCCGTGATGATAGGGCGTGCCAGCTTTGGTCGCCCCTGGATATTCCGTGAGGTGAAGCACTATCTGGAGACAGGTGAGCATTTGCCGCCTCTGACCTTCGATGAGCGTATGGATATCCTACGTGATCAGGTGAAGCAGAGCGTAGCCCGACTCGACGAACGACGCGGCATATTGCACATACGTCGCCACTTGGCTGCCACACCGCTCTTCAAGGGACTTCCCGACTTCAAGCAGCTGCGTATCGCCATGTTGCGGGCCGAGACCGTAGAGGAGCTGTTTGAGATATTTGAGCAGATAAAGCAACAGTATTCATAATTTACAATTTCACAATGACTATTTACTATTTAATCCACTAAGGAGAATCGTATATACAAATTGTAGAATTGTAAATCATTAAATTGTAAATTATATCATGGAATCACTTCTTCACTACACTTGGAAGCACCGTCTCTTTCCGCTCACTCCGCTCACCACGACGGACGGGCGGCATGTAGAGGTCATTGACCCCGGTATGGAAAATCGTAATGATGGTCCCGACTTCTTCAATGCCAAGGTGAAGATTGACGGCACACTATGGGTGGGCAATGTGGAGATTCATGTGAACGCTTCGGACTGGTACCTTCACGGCCACGATACTGACAAACGGTACGACTCGGTGGTGCTGCATGTGGTTGCTACGGCCGACCGCGAGGTGATGCGCACGGACAGCACACCCATCCCACAGATGGTGTTGCAGGTGCCACAACATATTGTCGACAACTATCGTGAGTTGCTCGATGCCGACCGCTATCCTCCGTGCTATCGCATTATCCCCGAGCTGAGCAGCCTGACCGTACATAGCTGGATGTCGTCGCTCCTGTATGAGCGGCTCGACCAGCGTGCCGAGCTGATTGCCGCCCGCTATGAGGTCCACGACAAGAATTGGGACGATGCGCTCTTCTGCACCCTTGCCCGCAACTTTGGCTTCGGCACCAATGGAGAGGCATTTGATGAGTGGGCACGAAGGATTGATTTCCGTGCTGTTGACAAGCATGCCGACAGCTTGTTGCAGGTGGAGGCCTTCTTCTTCGGACAGGCAGGCTTGCTCGATGAGGCTACCGTACCGGCCTATTATCACGATGCGCTGCATGAGGACACCTACTTCCAGACATTGAAGCGCGAGTATGCTTTCCTTGCGCATAAGTTCAGCCTGCGCCCTATGGAAGCTACGATGTGGCGCCTGCTGGGGATGCGCCCGGCAAACTTTCCTCATGTGAGGTTGGCCCAGCTGGCAAGTCTATACCATGAGCGTCGCATCAGTGTATCGAAGTTGCTTGCAGCCACCGATAAGGCTGCCATTACTGCGCTGCTGCGTGTGGAGGCATCGTCCTATTGGGACACTCACTACACGTTTGCTTCCACTCCCTCGGCACCTATGAAGAAGCGTGTCACCGACTCGGCAGTCACGCTACTGCTCATCAACTCCGTTGCACCCTTCTACTATAGCTATGGGCGCCGCAAGGACAGTGAGCGATATTGCGAACAGGCCATCGCCCTGCTCGAACAGCTGAAAGCCGAGAACAATTACATCATACGCACCTGGACCGATTGTGGACTGCTTGTCAAGAATGCGGCCGACAGCCAAGCGCTCATTCAGCTCAAGAAGCAATATTGCGATCGTCGCGACTGCCTTCGTTGTCGTATCGGCTACGAATTCTTGAAGAGGGAGTATGGTGTAGATAAGTCGTAGTAAATCTGCATTGTGCGCCATTCACCCCTAAGCCCCTTGACGAACGGCACGCGTTTTGTGGGCAGTGGTATTGCGTTTGATGACGAACGGATAGGAGCCTATTTTACCAGCATATTATCTTTGCGGCCGAAAAAGCAAAAGCAATATGTTGGAACGATTTCTAAAACAATGTGACTTCAATTCCTACGAGGACTTCATGGAGCACTATCAGGTGTGCGTGCCTGCACACTTCAACTTTGCCTACGATGTTGTTGATGCGTGGGCCGAGGAGAATCCGACAAAGAACGCATTGCTATGGACCAACGAAGACGGCAAGGAACGTCTGTTCACCTTCCGCGACCTGAAAGAATACTCCGATTGTACCGCTTCCTACTTCCAAAGTCTCGGTATCGGACGAGGCGATGTGGTGATGCTCATCCTCAAACGTCGCTGCGAGTGGTGGTTCAGCATGCTGGCTCTGCACAAGCTGGGCGCTGTCGTGGTGCCTGCTACTCATCTGCTGCGTAGCCACGACATAGAGTATCGCTGCAATGCGGCAGGCATAAAGGCTATCGTAGCCTGTGGCGACAACGACATTATTGCCAATGTAGAGGCAGTTCTCCATCGTTGTCCGACGCTAAAAAGACTCGTTTCCATCGGAGAATTTATCCCCGAGGGGTGGAACGACTTCCATAAAGGTATTGCCTGTGCGGCGCCTTTCGTGGCTCCCGAGCGCAATGAGTGCAGCGACACAATGTTGATGTACTTCACTTCGGGCACCACAGGCGAGCCCAAGATGGTGTGCCACGACTTCACCTATCCGTTGGGACATATTATCACGGGCAAGTACTGGCACAACCTCAGCGAAGATTCGCTGCACTTGACGCTGAGCGATACGGGGTGGGGCAAGGCAGCCTGGGGTAAGCTGTATGGGCAGTGGATAGCAGGTGCTACGGTATTTGTATACGACTACGAAGGCCGTTTCCCTCCTGCCGACATTCTGCGCACGATAGAGAAGTATCGTATCACCTCTTTCTGTGCACCACCTACCGTATTTCGTTTCCTCATCAAGGAGGATGTGGCCAGTTACGACATCAGCAGTCTGCGCTACTGTACGGTGGCGGGCGAGGCACTCAACCCCAGTGTGTTTGACGAGTGGTACCGCCTCACAGGCATTCGCCTGATGGAAGGGTATGGGCAGACGGAGACGACGCTTTCCGTTGGCACCTATCCTTGGTGTAAGCCTAAACCAGGTTCCATGGGTGTGCGCGGTCCGCAATATCATGTGGAGATTATGGATAGCGAGGGCAAGCTGCTTGGTGCCGGCGAGGAGGGCGAGATTGTCATACGCACAGCTGAGGGCAAGCCTCTGGGCCTCTTCAAGGAGTACTATTGCGACGCAGCGCTTACGGCAACGGCAAACCGCGATGGATGGTACCATACGGGCGACATTGCCTATCGCGACAGGGATGGCTATTTCTGGTATGTTGGCCGCATGGACGATGTGATAAAGTCCTCGGGCTACCGTATCGGGCCGTTCGAGGTGGAGAGTGCCCTCATGAAGCATCATGCAGTGCTCGAATGTGCTATCACCGGTGTGCCCGACGAGATTCGCGGACAGGTGGTGAAGGCTACCATCGTGCTTTCCAAAGACTACAAGGGTAAGGAAAGTCCGGAATTAATCAAGGAACTTCAGGACCATGTGAAACGAGTGACAGCTCCTTATAAATATCCGCGTGTGATAGAGTTTGTGGCAGAATTGCCTAAAACCATTAGCGGTAAGATTCGTCGTGTAGAGATACGTGCGAAGGATAAATAAGAAATATCAATGCAAAATCAATATACAAGAATAGCAGTCAAGATAGGAAGCAATGTCCTCACCCGAAAAGATGGTACATTGG
>CANBEE010000073.1 GCA_947367415.1 uncultured Bacteroidales bacterium | reverse complement strand
TACCTATTATCTCACCCACGCTCTTTCCCCTGCTAGAGAAGGCTGGCGAAGTGTTCTCCATTACCAACTTCTACTGGCAGCATTCGATGCAATGTCGTATTCGTTGCGTAGAAGCTCCAGATGGCTTCAGATGGGTAGATGCCGGTAAGCCCGAAGCGCTCGCTCGTGCAGCAGAAATAGTAAGGCTCACTTAAGCCCTTATTGCGCAAATCGCGAAGATTTTCTGCATTCGTGGTGAAAATATTGAAGCAAACTTCATATTTCGCTCACTTTTACGTACTTTTGTCCCCCGAATAACAAATATTAATAGGTATGAAAAAGTTTTTATTTTCTATGCTGTCCGTAGTGGCCGCCACGCTGATGCTCTCATCATGTGCAGGCAAGCGCAGCTACGAGACCGTCGACGGCGACCCCATGCAGAGCCGTATCTACACATTGGACAATGGATTGAAGGTGTACCTAACCGTCAATAAGGAGACACCGCGCATACAGACCTACATCCCCGTGCGTGTGGGTGGCAAGAACGACCCCGCCGAGACTACCGGCCTTGCCCACTACTTCGAGCACCTGATGTTCAAGGGCACCGAGAACTTCGGCACACAGAACTACGCCGAGGAGAAGCCCCTGCTCGACCAGATTGAGGCACTCTTCGAGGTGTACCGCACCAAGACCGACGAGGCCGAGCGCACCGCCATCTACCGCCAGATCGACAGCCTCTCCTACGAGGCATCCAAGCTCTCTATCCCCAACGAGTATGACAAGCTGATGGCCGCCATCGGTGCCGACGGCACCAACGCCTACACCAGCTTCGACGTCACCTGCTACATCGAGGACATCCCCGCCAACCAGCTCGAGAACTGGGCAAAGATACAGGCCGACCGCTTCAAGCACAACGTCATCCGTGGCTTCCACACCGAGCTGGAGACCGTATATGAGGAGAAAAACATGAGCCTCACCCGCGACAGCCGCAAGCTCAACGAAGCCATATTCTCGGCCCTGTTTACCCACCATCCCTACGGCACGCAGACCGTACTTGGCACACAGGAGCACCTCAAGAACCCCTCCATCACCAATATCAAGAACTATTACAAGCAGTGGTACGTGCCCAACAATATGGCCATCTGTATGTCGGGCGACTTCGACTTCGATGAGGCGATGGACATCATCGAGAAGTACTTTGGCGACATGCAGCCCAACCCCGAGCTGCAGATGATGAGCTTCGAGCCCGAGGCCGAGATCACCGAGCCCATCGTGCGCGAGGTGTGGGGCCTGGAGTCAGAGCGCGTAGCCCTCGCATGGCGCTTCCCCGGTGCTGCATCCGACGAGGCACTCATGCTCAGCGTCATCAGCTCCATCATGTACAACGGTCAGGCAGGTCTCATCGACCTCAACCTCATGCAGGAGCAGAAGCTGCTCTCGGCCTATGCCTTCCCCTACGACCAGACCGACTACACGGCCTACTTCCTGCAGGGAGCACCCAAGCAGGGGCAATCGCTCGATGAGGTGAAGAAGCTGCTACTAGCACAGATCGACGCCCTGCGCCGTGGCAACTGGGACGAGTCGTTGCTCGCTGCCGGCATCGCCAACTACAAGCTGCAGGTGCAGCAGATGCTCGAGGACAACAGTTCGCGTGCCGACCTCTTCGTTACTAGCTTCGTCAACGGACAGCCCTGGGCCGATATGGTACACCGCGTAGAGCGCATGGAGCAGATTACCAAGGCCGATGTCGTAGCCTTTGCCAATGCCCACCTCAAGGACAACAACTACGCCGTCGTATACAAGCGTCAGGGTCAGGATCCCGGTGTGAAGAAGATTGCCAAGCCTGCCATCACACCTATCTTTATGAACCGCGACACCACCAGCGCCTTCCTGCGCGAGGTGCAGGCATCGGTAGTGGCTCCCATCGAACCGGTATTCGTGGACTTCGAGAAGGATATGAGCAAGGGTACCATCGGCAACCTTCCCTTATTATATAAGAAGAACGAGATGAACGACCTCTTCTCTCTCCAGTACATCTTCGACTTCGGTGCCAACGAAATGAAGACACTCTCTACCGCCCGCGACTACCTCGACTACCTGGGCACATCAGACATGACTGCCGCCCAGATCAAGCAAGCCTTTTACAACCTCGCCTGCAGCTACCGTATCAGTGTAGCCAATACACAGGTCACCATCAGCCTCAGCGGCTTGTCAGAGAATATGGCCGAGGCCATCGCCCTGCTCGAGAAGGTCATCGCCGATGCACAGCCCGACCAAGCTGCCTACGACAACCTCGTGGCCGACATCCTCAAGTCACGCGCCAATGGCAAGGCCAACCAGAACACCAACTTCACCCGTCTGCGCCAGTACGGCATCTACGGACCCGTCAACCCCGCCAAGAACATCCTCAGCGAGAGCGAGCTCCGCAGCATGAAGCCCGAGGCGCTCATCGCCACCATCGCCCAGCTTCCCAGCTATGAGCACCGCGTGCTCTACTACGGCCCCATGGCCATGGAGGAGGTATCGGCTACCGTGGCTGGCTTGCACAAGGTGCCCGCCGAGTTCAAGCCCATGGCCAAGAACGAAGCTTTCCTGTACCAGCGTGCCGATGAGGACATCGTCTACATAGCCCCCTACGACGCCAACCAAATATATATGTCGGCCGTGTCAAACCAGGGCGAGCAATACGATATAGCCAAGACCCCCATCATCACCCTCTACAACGAGTACTTCGGTGGTGGCATGAACAGCATCGTATTCCAGGAGATGCGTGAGGCCCGCGGACTCGCCTATAGCGCGTCGGCCCGCATGATTGAGCCTTGGCGCACTGAGGACCCCACGTACTATTGGACCTACATCGCTACGCAGAATGACAAGATGATTGATGCGCTCACTGCCTTCGACGAGATCATCAACAATATGCCTGTGAGCGAGAAGGCATTTGACATCGCCAAGGAGGCCCTCATCAGCCGTCTGCGCACCGAGCGCATCACACGCGATCGCGTACTTACTTACTACCTCGACCAAGAAGAACTAGGCCTCACTGAGGATACCCGCCGCCAGCTCTACGAAGCTGTACAGGGCATGACTCTCGCCGATGTAGTAGCCTACCAGCAGGCCAACGTCAAAGACCGCAAGTACATCACCTGTATCCTCGGTCGCGAAGCCGATCTCGACATGAAGTCATTGGAGAAGTGGGGCAAGATTATCCGTCTCACCCCAGAAGACATCTTCGGGTATTGATCATGACTGAAAAGTTTAGACATACAGCCCTTGTGCTTGAAGGTGGTGGCATGCGTGGAGTATTCACGAGCGGTGTGCTCGACTGGATGCTCGACCACGCCATCACCTTCCCCTACCTCGTAGGAGTATCGGCAGGTTCGAGCAACGCACTGTCGTTCGCCTCGCATCAGCGTGGCCGTGCCAAGTACACCTTTGCCGACCTGCAGGCCGATCGTCATTACCTCGGTGTAGGCAACCTTTTCCGTCACCGCAGCATCATGGATATGGACCTTCTCTATCATGAGCTGCCCGAGACATTATGGCCCTACGATTACGCCGCCTACTGCGACAACCCCATGCGAGTGGAGAGCGTAGCTACCGACTGCCTCACTGGCGAAGCCGTATACCTCGAAGAAAAGGAGAATGCTGAGCGCATCATCGACATCGTGCGTGCCTCCTCCAGCCTACCCTTTGCATGTCCCATAGCTCGTGTCGATGGACGCCCCATGCTCGATGGCGGCATTGCCGACTCCATCCCCCTGCAGCGTGCTTTTGAGCAGGGCTACGAGAAAGCCATCGTTGTGCTCACTCGCCATCGGGGCTACCGCAAAGATGAAAAGCCACCCCGTATACCATCATTCATATATAGCCGCTATCCCAAATTGCGCGAGGCACTGCGTACACGTGGAAAGCGCTACAATGACCAGCTCGCCTGGATAGAACAGTTGGAGGAAGAAGGGCGCATCACCGTCATTCGTCCAGCCCACCCTGTCGACGTGGCACGCATCGAAACCAATATGGACAAGATGAACGCCCTCTACCGCCATGGTTTCGAGATGGCCGAGAAGATACTAGGATAAAAAAGAGGAATCCGTCATCGAGGAAAAGCACGATGAAAAGCCGATTTTAAACTAAAAAGGACGCACCGTGATGCGTCCTTTTTTAGTGATTATGGAAATAATAGGCCTCAGATAAGAGCAAATGAGAGGTTGCCACGGCAACAGAGCTTACCATCGACCTTGGCCTCTGCCTTGGCAAAGACAATAGCTTGACGACGATCTGTGATAGCGGAGCGGATGACAATGGTGTCGCCCGGACGTACCTGATGCTTGAAGCGCACGTTGTCTATACCTGTGTATAAGGGACGCTTGCTCTTGATTTCATCGCCAAGGAGCAATGCACACGACTGAGCCATCATCTCGCAGAGGATGACACCTGGCACCACGGGGTAGCCAGGGAAGTGGCCCTGAATGAAAAATTCGTCGCCACGCACCTTATAGGTTGCCACAGCATAGTGTCGTTCAGTGCCGTCGGCAGCAGTCTCGGTCTCTACCACAATGGAGTCGACAAGCAACATCGGCTCGCGATGTGGTAGATAGGTTTTGATTTCTTCTCTGTCCATATTATTTAAGCAAACTCAAATCATCTTCTTCAATACCACGCAGGCATTGTGACCTCCGAAGCCCAGAGAGTTGGATGCAGCCATGGTCACATCGGCCTCAACAGCCTTGTTGGGCACATAGTTGAGGTCACATTCGGGATCGGGCTCCTTGTAATTAATGGTGGGAGGCACGATACCATGCTTAACGGCCAGTGCGGTGGCAATGAGTTCTATACCACCTGCAGCACCGAGCATGTGGCCTGTCATTGACTTGGTGGAGCTGATGAGTGCCTTGCGGGCATCCTCTTCGCCAAGGGCAAGCTTTATGGCGTAGGTCTCGGTCTTGTCGTTGAGCGGGGTGCTGGTACCGTGTGCATTGATATAGAGGGTCGCGTCAGAGGTGTATCCAGCCTCATCGAGTGCCATGCGGATGGCCTTCGAGGCGGGTATACCGTCGGGGCGCGGAGCTGTGTAGTGATGGGCATCACAGGTGTTGCCATAGCCAGCCACCTCGGCATAGATGGTAGCGCCACGCTTCACGGCATGCTCATACTCTTCAAACACCAGTATGCCGGCACCCTCGGCCATAGTAAAGCCACTGCGACGGGCATCGAACGGTGTGCAGGCATCCTCCAAGGTCTCAGCATTGGTGAGCGCACGGCTATTGGCAAAGCCACCGATTGCCAAGGGGTGTACGGCGGCCTCAGCACCACCAGTGATAATGGCATCGGCAAGGCCATACTTGATGGCACGGAATGCCTCACCGGCCGAGTGAGTACCTGTAGCACAGGCGGTCACGATAGGCAGACAGGGGCCTTGGGCATTATGACGGATAGCGATATTGCCCGAAGCAATATTGGCAATCATTGTAGGTACAAACAGGGGAGAGATGCGGCGTGCTCCTTCGTTGAGCAACTTCTCGGTCTCACGCACAAAAGTGCTCATGCCACCGATACCCGAGCCTACGTATACACCGAAGCGGTCGGGTTCGATATTCTCGCCACTTACCAAACCGCTGTCCTTCACAGCCTGATTGGCTGCAGCCACAGCATATTGGCAAAAGAGGTCCATCTTACGTACATCGGCACGCTCAAGGCCATTGGCCATAGGGTCAAAGTCCTTCACCTGAGCTACAATGCGCACAGGGAGATCCACATCGTCATATCCTTGGATAAAGTTCAAGCCACTCTTACCCTCTTTCAGACTGTTCCAAAAGTCGGCTACTGTGTTTCCCACAGGGCTGATGGCGCCCAAGCCGGTAATTACAACTCTTCTTTCCATGTTATATCTAATATTATTTTTCTTAATACTTGTTAATAACGTTGCAAATATAGTTATTTATTCCATTCGATGATACACGCACCCGTGGTAAATCCTGCACCAAAAGCGCTAAACGCGAGCAAATCGCCATTTTTTAACTTTCCTTCACGGTTCAACTCGTCGAGGAGCATGGGAATACTTGCCGATGAAGTATTACCATATTTGTCCATATTGACAGGGAACTTTGCCGGGTCCATATTGAACCGATGGCGGATAAAGTCGTTGATTCGGAAGTTTGCCTGATGGAGTACGTAGTAGGTGATGTCATTCTTGTCCAACCCTGCATCGCTGAGCACAGCCAAGAGGTCGCGCAAAGAGCAGGTAACGGCAGTCTTGAATACCTCCTGACCTGCCATATAAAGGGGAATATGCTCCTCCTCCTTGGTAATGAAGGGAGTAGGTTCGAGCTTACGTTTGTAATGCAGCACATCAAGGTTGCTCTTCGACGACACCTTGATAGCTCGCAATTCCTCACCACGGGTCACTACCATAGCACCAGCACCATCACCAAAGAGCACGCAGGTGCTGCGATCGTTCCAGTCGACCATGCGTGTGGGTTCCTCGGCTGCCATTACCAAGATATTGGTAGCTCGACCTGTCTGCAGCAATGCCTCGGCAAAGTCGATGGCGTAGATGAAGCCTGAGCAGGCTGCATTGAGGTCTACGCAAGGACACGAAGCACCAATCTTACCTTCAACAATACTCGACACAGTGGGGGTGACATACTCATATGCCACGTTCGAACAGATGATATAGTCAATGTCGGATGCCTTGATTCCCGCATCGTCCAATGCCTTCTGGGCAGCCTCGGCAGCAAGATCCTCAAGGTTCTCGTCGGTTATTATTTGTCGTGTGCAAATACCTGTACGCTCGCGAATCCATTCATCGCTGGTATCCATTATCTTCGACAGGTCATCATTTGTCAGGGTGTGCTTAGGATGTGCACTACCAGTTCCAATTATTCTCATACGAAATGCTTAAAAAAATCGGTGCAAAAGTACGCAATCCCTCCCACCCACTCAACAAAAGGGGTGCGGATGTGGCAGGAGACGGGCTCCATTGGGACAAAATGCGTGAATTGAGGGGTAAAGGGGCGAAATCCGTATAGGGGTGAAAATCGCCCAAAGTTTGTATTTATTCAATCCTTTTTCGTACCTTTGTGCCAAGTCGCGAAGATTACAGTACTCACCGAGAATAAAACTTGTTTATTCGCCCGTTTTTCGTATCTTTGCCTAATTTTGAACAAATCACACTAAAATGTGCAAACTATGGAACTAAGTAAAAAAGCACCAAGATACCTCATTGAGAGCCGTACGCTGACCGGTTCGGTCATCTTCATCGTGCTCTTCTCCATACTTTTTATGGTAATATATGGTCCCTACTCCTCCACATCATGGCTCACACTGATGTTTCAAGAGCAAGAGGACATTGGGCTATACAGCGGTTTCCGCATGGTGATGGCCTCCGTGGCCTTTTACCTTGTGGCTATCGCCTTCCTTATATTAAGCAAAGTGCTGCTGCATCAGGTGCATCGCAAGCACCCTATCACCAATGGTCAGCTGATGCTATGGGTAGGGGGCGAAGTGGTGATGGTATCGTTCATTTATACCGTTTTCACCGAGCTTTTTGTCATCACCGACCCCAATATGTTCCTGTCTATCCTCGGGCGTGCCATATTGGTTTTGGCCTTTATCCTCATCGTGCCATATGTGATATGCGTGCTCTATGCCACCACCCGCTACCAGCGCCTGTTACTCGACCGCATAGGCATGAATATGGTGAATGACAAGACCGACAATACCGACCCCAAACTCATCCACCTCGTGGACAGCACAGGAAAACTAAAGATGAGCATCAGCATCGACAGCCTCTACTACGTGGAGTCGCAGGACAACTACGTGAAGATATACTACGAGGCCGACGGCAAACTATGCAACTACATGCTGCGCAGCACTACCAAAGCCATCGAGAATAAGTTTGGCGAGTATCTTATCCGCTGCCATCGCGGCTATATCGTCAACAAGAACAAGATAAAAATCTTCCGCAACGACCGTGACGGCATGTACATCAAGCTCACGCACGACAGCATCAAGCAGATACCCGTATCAAAGTCATACTCCTCGAACATCCAGCGCGTATTGGCTCATAACGCCGATAAGGAGGAGGCTTGAGCCAGTGCAGACATTAAAAACATCCGATGAAAAGGGCACTTTTCCCCTAATCGAACAAGCAAAGCACTACACGATGGAGACACTCCAGCATGTAGTGCTTTTATTATTTTTAGGAACTGTAAAAAGATATATTCTCAATAGTTCTCAGCCTTTACCTCAAAATAGCCTTTGGTATTCAAGCAAGCAGGACAGCGATCGGGAGCCTTCTTTCCAGTAAATGTATATCCACACTTGCGGCATTGCCAAGTTACAGGCTCGGGACGGTGAAACACGTGTTCACGCTCCATATTTTCCAATAGACGTCGATAACGCTCCTCATGTTGCTGCTCGGCAACACAGATAGCGCGGTACATGATGGCTATCTCCTTGAAGCCTTCATCTTCGGCAATATCGGCAAACGAGGGATACATGTCGTACCACTCCTCGTGCTCCCCTTCTGCTGCAGCACGCAGATTGTCCATGGTAGTCTGTATCTTACCTGCCGGATAGGCTGCACGCACCTCTACCATACCCCCTTCGAGGAAACGGAACATACGCTCTGCATGCATTTTCTCCTGATCAGCAGTCTCAAGGAAGATGGCAGCAATTTGTTCGAAGCCCTCGCGGCGGGCCTCTTCAGCAAAATAGGTATAACGCATACGTGCCTGCGACTCACCAGCAAACGAGGTAAGCAGATTCTTCTCGGTCAATGTACCTTTCACACTTTTCATACGGATTCACTTTTAGGTTTATAATGATACACGAAAGAACGCACGAGAGTCCGAAAAGGTTTACAGAAAATCCAAACAGTTTCTTAACTTAATAAGAGGCCGTTGCCTTGATGCCCCGTGCAGTCAATCGCTCAACGATAGCATCAAGCTCTTCGCATGTAGCTTTCATGAGGCCCGACGATGGTGTCTCCCTATCTATGGTGTATATCATCACCTCGCGTGGCGCTATACTCACAACCGTATCTATCCACGGATCCACATAGTGCGGTGTGGTATTGTCGACCGATACGCCCTCAGCATCAGTACCCTTCATAAACATCGTCTGCACTATGCACCGCCCTTCAAAATTACGCATGCAAGCTATCAGCTCATCCACATCGTAGCGTCCGACAGGACGATCCACCCGAGCTATGTATGCCGCATCCACCGTGTCGAGCTTCACGATATTGTTATCGACCCGCTTCAATGCCTCGAACACATCCTCTCGGTTGATGCGTGTTGCGTTGGTAAGCACACTTACCTTAGCTTTCGGGAAATAACGGTCGCGCATGAGTAACGTATCTCCAATAATCGAAGCAAATTCCGGATGCGCTGTAGGCTCCCCATTGCCCGCAAATGTCAGTACATCAGGAGTCACACCCTCACGCTGCATCTGCATGAGCTTTGCCTCCAAAGCATCAGCCACCTCCTGGCGTGTAGGGAGCTTCGAGTGTGGCCTGCGGTCGGCATTAAACCCACATTCGCAATAGATACAATCAAATGTACAAACTTTACCATCACCCGGTAGCAAATTGATACCCAGCGACACGCCCAATCGACGACTCTTTATAGGCCCGAATATAGGCGAAGGATATATTACGGTAGACATATTCCTTGTATTCTTATATTATATTATTATTCCTCTGCAAATGTACAAAATTTGCATCACATATCAGAATCCCGATAGGCCAATAGACATAATTTATGAAACAACATGCTATTTTATCCAACGAGAATCTCTATCTTTGCAACGAATTTATAAACATGCAGTACCTATGAGAAAACATTATCTCCTATTGGCCTTGTGTGCAAGCACCTTGCTTTTTTCATGCAACAAAGGGAATGAAGCAGAAACCGTTCAGAACAACAGTGTTGTAGAGGATGAATTTGTTATTACCCGCACCTTTGCCGAACCGGACGATGCAGTTAACCTTGACAAGCCCAGCTACGACAACAACTATCGACTGCGCAAACTCTTGGAGGCTGCGGGGCCTGGCATCATCCAATCGTTGGGAACAATTAATATCACCAACGAGCAATATGATGAAATTGCCGAGTTTGCCACAGAGTTGACCAAATCGTATACTACGCAAATGCAGAAATATAACACTCTCTTCAATTGGGTAGTTAGGAACATCAAATATGAATTCAACGACAACGACCCCTATGCTGTGTTCAAGAACCGCAAGGCTATCTGCCAAGGTTATTCAAACCTCCTGACTGTCATGTGCTATTCGCAAGGCATACCAACTATGGTAGTCAACGGATTTCTTATCGACCAGACCTATGGTGAATTGGGCCACGCATGGGTATACACTTGTCCTGACAGCACTTGGACAGTGAGTGACCCTACCAACAACCGCACTTTTGAGATGAAGAAGACTGCCAATTATAAGTACCTGTCACCCAAACAAGCTGACGTTGACCTCTTCATGGATGATGTGGCCATTTATAATTTCCATGATTTCTCTCTCAACCTCAAAGAGATACATACAGGCAAGAATCTCTTCACCGTACCCTATAGTGTCAACGGTTTCGTAATCACTTCGTTTAACCCTTCTGTAGAGTTGCCCGAGGATATTACGGAAATCTATATCGGACAAAATATCACGACCTTGGGTAATGCCGATGAGAACAGTGTAGGCCTCGTTGCACACGGCATCAACCTGCAGGCTGCATACGTTGACGAGAACAACAAGACCTTGATGGACCATAAGGGTATCGTATATAAGCGTAATAGCGGCAAGCCCATACTCTACTATATCCCTGGTGCCATGACTTTTGTGGAACTTCTTCCCATGGAGGTTGTTGAGAAGAACACTATCTACAACCATATGAATGTGGAGGAAATCTATTTCCCCGAAGGCACCAAGCGCATCGAGAGCTTTGCCATCGAGAACTGCCCGAAACTGAAGCGCATCTATATTCCTGTGGATGCCGAGATTGCTAAAGATGCTTTATACCAAATCAGTCAGACTGTAGACATAGTACGTGGTGCGCCCAGCGGTATCACCAACATTACGATGGACTAAGATTACTGGCGCGATAGAAAAGATGCGGCAAAGAGCCCTGAAAAAGAGGGTTTCTTGCCGCATTTCTTTTATAATGAGACTTTTTTTCGTAATTTCGCGCTCAAAATAAATAATACAAGATAAGATATGGCATTACAATGTGGTAT
>CANBEE010000072.1 GCA_947367415.1 uncultured Bacteroidales bacterium | reverse complement strand
GTTATATTAGATATAGAGAATAGCTAAGCTGACGATATCTCGCAAACACAAAGCCTCGGACGAGGAGCAACGTTTCCACACGCTGTTTGTGGAGATGTACCCCAAGCTTGTACGCTATGCGACGGCCCTGATGACCGATGCCGATGAAGCCAGGGATATCGTGTGTACGATAATCCATACACATCTGCCATTGCCAGGCCAAAAATGAAAATTCTATATACAGCACTTTTTAGTGACAATTATAGTGACAATCCGCTGGGGCGAAATGCAATGCGCTATATATCAATTGATAAAGTTTTCATTCTGTATATAACAAGCCACGCGGAGAGCTTTTCCTGCCAAGGGGATAGTGGTGCGATAAGGTTTTATGAAGAAATATTCTGAAAACTTTTGTCCGATACAACAAAAGTTTGAATCAGCAATCAAAATTTGCTTTTCTACAACACAACATTACAAGATAATTTGCTTTGTTTTCGATAAATCGATTTTTTACGTTACCTTTGTCTGTTAAATGATTTTTTAAGTAGGAAAAAGAAACAATAAAACAGATAAGATATGGAATACAATTTCAGAGACATCGAGAAGAAATGGCAGCAGCGATGGGTCGCTGACCAGACCTATCGCGTGACCGAGGATCCGGAGAAAAAGAAATTTTACGTGCTCAACATGTTCCCCTATCCTTCGGGTGCGGGACTCCATGTGGGCCATCCGCTGGGCTACATTGCCTCGGACATCTATGCCCGCTACAAGCGTTCGCAGGGCTACAACGTGCTCAACCCCATGGGATATGATGCCTACGGATTGCCTGCCGAACAATACGCCATACAGACAGGTCAGCACCCTGCCATCACCACGGTGCAGAACATTGCCCGCTACCGCGAGCAGCTGGATAAGATCGGTTTCTGCTTCGATTGGGACCGTGAGATACGTACCTGCGACTCAGAGTATTATCAGTGGACACAGTGGGCCTTCATCAAGATGTTTGGCTCATATTATGACAACGCCCAAGGCAAGGCAATGCCCATCGAGAACTTGGTGGCACACTTCGAGCAGAACGGCTCGGAGGGCATCGATGCTGCACAGTCCGAGGCGCTCACCTTCACTGCAGAGGAGTGGAAGGCCATGAGCGAGAAGGAGCAGCAGGAGGTGCTGATGAACTACCGCATCGCCTACCTCGGTGAGACCATGGTGAACTGGTGTCCCAAGTTGGGTACAGTGCTTGCCAACGATGAGGTAGTGGATGGCGTTTCTGAGCGCGGTGGCTACCCTGTAGTGCAGAAGAAGATGCGCCAGTGGTGCTTGCGTGTGTCGGCCTATGCAGGCCGCTTGCTTGACGGACTCGATAAGATTGACTGGACAGACTCACTCAAGGAGACACAGCGCAACTGGATCGGTCGCAGCGAGGGTGCCGAACTCACCTTCAAGGTGAAGGATAGCGATGTAGAGTTTGTCATCTTCACCACCCGTGCCGACACGGTGTTTGGCGTTACCTTCATGGTGCTCGCTCCCGAGAGCGAGTTGGTGGCAACACTCACCACCCCCGAGCAGAAGGAGGCTGTGGAGGCTTACCTCGACGCCACCAAGAAGCGTACCGAGCGTGAACGCATCGCCGACCGTCGCGTGACAGGTGTGTGGAGCGGCTCTTATGCCATCAACCCCTTGACTGGCGAGAGCATCCCCGTATGGATTTCAGACTACGTGCTTGCAGGCTACGGTACCGGTGCCATCATGGCAGTGCCCGCTCACGATAGCCGCGACTATGCTTTTGCCAAGCATTTCGGTCTCGAGATTCGTCCGCTCATCGAAGGTGCTGATGTATCTGAGGAGAGCTTCGATGCTAAGGAGGGTATCATGATGAACTCTCCTCGCCCCGAGCAGACGGGCGAGTGCGACCTCGTACTCAACGGTTTGGATGTGAAGGAGGCTATCGCACGCACAAAAGAATATATCAAGGAGAAGGGCCTTGGCCGCGTGAAGGTGAACTACCGCTTGCGCGACGCTATCTTCAGTCGCCAGCGCTACTGGGGCGAGCCGTTCCCCGTATACTATAAGGAGGGTATGCCCTATATGGTACCCGAGAACTGTTTGCCCATCGAACTCCCCGAAGTAGCCAAGTTTCTCCCCACAGAGAGCGGCGAGCCCCCATTGGGTCACGCTACCGTATGGGCTTGGGACACTGTAAATAATCGTGTAGTGGAGAACAGCAAGATTGACAACGTCACCATCTTCCCCCTCGAGCTGAACACCATGCCGGGCTTTGCAGGCTCATCGGCCTACTACCTCCGCTATATGGACCCCCGCAACCACGAGGCACTCGTAGACAGCAAGGTGGGTGAGTATTGGCAGAACGTAGACCTCTACGTCGGAGGTAGCGAGCACGCTACAGGGCACCTCATCTACTCACGCTTCTGGAACAAATTCCTCTTCGACCTCGGCTACAGCAAGAAGGACGAACCCTTCCAGAAGCTCGTGAACCAAGGAATGATTCAGGGACGCAGTAACTTCGTATATCGCATCAAGGATACCAACACCTTCGTATCGCTGAACCTGAAGAAGGACTACGACGTGACTCCCCTCCACGTGGATGTAAACATCGTGGCCAACGACGTGCTCGACCTTGAGGCCTTCAAGGCTTGGCGTCCCGAGTATGCCGATGCTGAGTTCATCCTCGAAGATGGCAAGTACATCTGCGGATGGGCAGTGGAGAAGATGTCAAAGTCAATGTTCAACGTCGTGAACCCCGACATGATTGTCGAGAAGTATGGTGCCGACACCCTGCGTATGTATGAGATGTTCCTCGGCCCTGTGGAGCAGTCGAAACCTTGGGACACCAACGGTATCGACGGCTGCCACCGTTTCCTCAAGAAGTTCTGGAGCCTCTTCTACGGCCGTGGTGAGGAGCTGCTCGTGACCGATGAGGCTGCCACCAAGGAGGAGCTGAAGTCACTGCACAAGTTGCTCAAGAAGGTGACTGGCGACATCGAGAACTTCTCATACAACACCTCTATCAGTGCCTTCATGATCTGCGTGAATGAGCTCTCGTCGCTCAAGTGTGCCAAGAAGGAAATCCTGATGCCACTCGTCGTGGCTCTCGCACCCTTCGCACCCCACGTATGTGAAGAACTGCACGAACTGCTCGGTGGCGAAGGCTCCGTATGCGATGCCCAGTGGCCCGTATGCAATGAGGAGTATCTTAAGGAGGACAGCGTGACCTACTCCATCTCCTTCAACGGCAAGACCCGCTTCACCCTCGACCTCGCGGCCGATATGGACAATGCCTCCATCGAGCAGACCGTACTCGCCAACGAGAATACACAGAAGTACATCGATGGCAAGACCATCCGTAAGGTCATCGTCGTGCCGAAGAAGATTGTTAACATCGTTATTGCATAACAATGTAAATTCTAAATTCTGAATTCTGAATGAAACCGCACATATAATCGTTGTGGTGGCAATTTAGAATTCAGAATTCGAAATTCAAAATTCTTTTCCCATGCAAACATTTATTTTAGACAGGCACAAACTGATGCGCGAGGTGAAAGACTACCTTGCCATCGCTCTCGGATTGTTCATCTACTCATTGGGATGGAGTTGCTTCATGCTTCCCTACCAAATTACCATGGGTGGAGTCACCGGTATCTCTGCTATCGTATTCTATGCCACAGGTATTGATATGCAGGTAACATACTTGATAATAAATGGTATTTTGCTTGTTTTTGCCCTCTATCTGTTGGGTTGGAAGTTTTGTGTCAAGACCATCTATGCCGTATTCATGCTTACCTTCATGCTCGATGTCACGCAGAAGTGGTTCATCGACGATAACGGACAGTTCATGCAGCTCCTCGGCCCCGGGCAGGACTTCATGGCTTGCGTACTCGGTGCTATAGCTGCCGGTATCGGTGTTGGCCTTGCCTTTACACATAATGGAAGTACTGGCGGTATGGATATCGTCAATGCCATCATCAACAAGTACCGCAACATCAGTTTCGGCCGTGCTACAATGATTTCCGATATCCTCATTATCAGCAGTTGCTACTTCGTATTCAACGACTGGCGCCGCGTGATGTTCGGTTTCGTGGCACTCGTCATCATGAGTGTGTCGCTCGACTACTACATCAACAGCACACGCCGCTCCGTACAGTTCCTCATCTTCTCGCAGAAGTATGAAGATATTGCCGACTATATCAACTCGAAGCTTCACCGTGGAGTCACTGTGCTCGACGGTACAGGTTGGTACAGCAAGCAACCCCGTAAGGTGCTCGTAGTGCTTGCTCGCCGGCAAGATGCAGTCAACCTCTTCCGCATCATCCACGACATCGACCCCAATGCTTTCGTCTCGCAGAGCAATGTCACAGGCGTCTATGGCGAAGGTTTCGAGAAGATGAAGGTAGTGAAGTAGGGTAGAGGAGAGCCATTTAAGGGATAATCTAATCAAGAATAACACACACATATAGTTTCATTTTATGAAAAGGATACTTCTTTTATGTTCCATCATTCTGAGTCTTTCGGCATGTGCTCCCAACGAAGAGCGCATCGACCTGAGTGGTGTATGGCAGTTCTGTCTTGATCGTGACGGACAGGTAAAACCCGTTGATGCCATGGACGATACAGTAGTGTTGCCCGGTACAACAGACACCAACCGTAAAGGAGATCTCATAGAATGGAAGGGCGAGACCACCCATCTCTCACGTCCCTACTCCTATAAGGGACGAGCATGGTATCGCCGCACGGTGACCATCCCCGAAAAGTGGGAGGATAAGAATATCTACTTGACGCTGGAGCGTACCAAACCCTCTGAAGTATATGTTGATGGTGTGCTGGTAGGGTCGGCCAACAATATCTCCACTCCCCAGCGCTTCGACCTCACAGCTGCACTCACTCCCGGTACTCACGAGCTTGCCATCATGGTTGACAATGGCAGTGGAGTTCCTTGGCAGGTATATGACAGTAGCCATGCCTATACAGAGAATACACAGACCAACTGGAACGGTATCATCGGTGAAATTTCCCTCACCACCTCATTACCTGAAAAGGAGACTATACCTGTACACCCTGCATTCAAGGACTTTCATATTGAGGGACAACAGTTCTTTGCTAATGGTCACCCCATCTATCTTCGTGGCCGCCATGATGCGTGTGTATGGCCTTTGACAGGACATGTAGCTATGGATGTCGACTCATGGCGTCACTACTTTGCCGTATGCGAAGAGTATGGACTCAACCATGTACGTTTTCACTCTTGGTGCCCTCCTGAAGCCGCTTTCGTAGCTGCCGACGAGTATGGCATCTACCTGCAGCCCGAACTTCCCTTCTGGGGCGATTTTAATCCCAAGGATACGGTTCTGATGAAGTTCCTTATGGCCGAAGGTGAAGCTATCATGCGTGAGTATGCTCATCACCCCTCGTTCCGTATGTTTGCGTTGGGCAATGAGCTACGCGGTAGCATACCTAAAATGACTGAATTCATCGAGCACTTCCGTGCCATGGCTCCCAATAAGATATATACACTGAGCTCCAATTACTATCTCGGTTATCAGGGCGTGAAGCCTGGTATGGACTTCTTCGTCACCTGTCGTGTTGGTGGTGAAGGTTGGGGCAACTACGGCACTCACACACGTGGCTCCTTCTCCTTTGCAGATGCTGCCGATGGAGGTATGATCAATCATTTCTATCCTAACACACGGATGAACTTTGAGGAGGGATGCTCACTGACCGATGTGCCCATCATCTCGCATGAGACAGCTCAGTTCCAAACCTATCCAAACTACGATGAGATAGCCAAATACACGGGTGCACTTTATCCATACAATATGGAAATTTTCCGCGACCGACTGGAGAAAGCTGGCATGGCCGACCAAGCCAAGGCTTTCCACCAAGCCAGTGGACAATGGTCGCTGCGTCTATACAAACAAGACATCGAAATGGACCTGCGCACACCGAATATGGCCGGATTTCAGCTGCTCGACCTGCAGGACTATCCAGGACAGGGCAGTGCGTATGTAGGCATCCTCGATGCTTTCCTCGACACAAAAGGAATGTGTACTGCTGAGGAATGGCGCGGATTCTGCGCTCCTGTGGTACCCCTACTCATTGCCGATAAATTCTGCTACACCAACGATGAGATGCTGCATGCTGATATTCAGATTGCCAACTATGGTGAGAAGAGTCTGAAAGGAAAGACTGTGAACTGGAGCCTCGGTGAAAAGAGCGGTAAGCTCACCATATCTACCGATGAATTTGGACTTATCAATGCTGGAATGCTTGACATAGCCTTGAATGAGTATCAACAAGCTACTCAGTTGAAACTGACATTACAGGTCGAGGGTAATGCGGAGTGCAATACATATGATATCTGGGTATATCCCACAGAGAACAACCTTGAATCACTAAAGGAGAGGGTTATTATCACTCGCACCTTGACTGCCGACATAGCCCGTCGCCTCGAAAATGGCGAATCGGTGTTGCTTATGCCCGATGCTTCGGAGCAAACCGTGGGCGGACTTTTCCAGACTGACTACTGGAACTATCGCATGTTCAAGACCATTTCGGAGAACAATAATCGCCACGTATCACCCGGTACACTGGGTATCCTCACCGATCCTGAGCATCCTCTCTTTGCCAGCTTCCCCACCGAGATGCACACCAATTGGCAGTGGTTCCCCGTGATCAAGGCAAGCCATCCATTCAAACTGGACAATACAGCTGCCGATTACCGCCCCATCGTGCAGGTCATCGACAACATAGAGCGCAACCACAAGTTAGGCCTCGTGTTTGAGTTTGCTGTAGGTAAAGGCAAGCTGCTCGTAGCGATGAGCGACCTGGAGAAAGCTGCAGAGTACCCCGAGGGTGAGCAGTTCTACTTGAGTGTGCTCCGCTACATGACCTCGCAGCACTTTGCTCCGAAGACGGCCATCACCGTGGCTGACTTTCATAGCCTGATGAATACGCCCGTAGTAGCTGGCAAGATAGGAAAACTCAATAATATATCTCCCTACAAATCAGATGATTATAAGTAAGAAAAGCTGTATGAAACAAAAGATAGTATTTGCCACCAACAATGCCCACAAACTCGAAGAAGTAGCAGCCATATTGGGCGACAGCTACGAAGTGCTGAGTCTGCACGAGATAGGCTGCAATGACGACATCCCCGAAACTGCCGATAGCTTTGCCGGCAATGCCCTACAAAAAGCACAATATGTAAAGGAGCACTACGGATACGATTGCTTTGCCGACGATAGTGGACTCGAAGTGGACGTGCTTGGCGGTAAGCCTGGTGTATACAGTGCACGCTATAGTGGTGGAGGCTCTGAGGCCAATATGGACAAGCTTTTGCACAATTTAACGGGAAAAAGCGAGCGTGGTGCACAATTTCGTACCGTTATCGCGTTATTAATAGGTGAAGATACCCGACTTTTCGAGGGCATCGTACGCGGCACCATCATTGATGAGCGTCGCGGTGAAGGTGGCTTTGGTTATGATCCTATCTTTGTGCCCGAGGGCTATGACCTCACCTTTGCCCAATTGGGTAGCGAGGTAAAGAACCGAATTAGCCATCGGGCCAAAGCAGTGGAACAGTTGGCAGAGTATCTGAAATAAAAAACGTATGAAACAGCCCTCTTTGCGACACTTTATTCTACTATGCTGTCTGCTGTGTTCCCTCGCTGTAGAGTCACAGAGTGCTGTAGGATCATGGCGCTCGCATTTGGCCTATCACAATGCTACGCAGTGCGTAACTGTAGGCGATAAAGTATATGTAGTAAGTGATGGTTCGCTCTATTCCTACAGTCCTGAAGACGAGTTTGTAGAGAACTACGACAAGGCAAATATTCTCAGTGACCAAGGCATACGCCATATTGCTGCAGACGAAAGTTCAGGTACACTAGTCATCATCTACGACAATGCTAATATTGACCTTATCGCATCTGACGGCACACTGACAAATATTACCGATTATGCAAATAAAGTCACTCTAGACCCCACAGTCAACGATTTGCGCATCATAGGAAACAATGCTTACCTTGCCACCAATTTTGGACTTACAGTGCTCAATGTCGCCCGACAAGAGTTTGGCGGCACCTATATGTTAGGTAAGACAACATACAGCTGCGTAGAGCTACACGGAATCATCTATGCAGCTACAGCAGAAGGTATATACAGCGGAAATACCAAAAATAATCTGCAAGATATATCCAATTGGCAAAAGCTCAACAATGAGGTATATACTCAACTTACTACCTTTAATGGAGCACTCATAGCACTGAAAGCTAAGGAGTCGGTATACCGCATTAATCCTACCAACGGAAATTCTGTACTGCTCCGCAAAGGTCCCTTCCACTTCATGCATACTACAGAAGATAAACTCTTCGTAGGAAATCATATCAACATATTCGAATACGAAACACTTGATAAGGCTACTCTACTGACCATTGAGGATAATGTTAAATACCTCACAACCGACGGAACCACCTATTGGGCCGCATGTGGCACTGAAGGACTCAATGGTTACCGTTACGACAAAGAGAACAAGCGTGTCGAGAGAGTAGTGACAAAGGTAATCCCTAATAGTCCCCGACGCAACCATTGTCAATACCTAAACTTCGTGAATGATGAACGACTGCTCATTGCCGGAGGCTGCCTCAACTACTTTGATGAAACCTTCTTTGACGGTACATTGATGATGTATGAAGATGGCACATGGACAACTTTTCAAGAAGAAGGTATTGCCGAGCAAACAGGTGTACATTACAAGAACATAACCAGTATCGTGCAGGACCCCAAGGATGAAAACCACCATTATGCTTCATCGTTCGGACAGGGCATCTATGAGTTCAGAGATATGAAGCTAGTAGCCCACTATACCGACCAGAATAGCGAACTAGAGACAGCGCTTCCAGGTACTACTCGCTACACACGTATCAGTCGCCTGCAATATGACAAGGAAGGTAACTTATGGATTAGCAATGCTGACGGTGCAGGCAATGTAAAGTCGCCTCTCAAAATCATGCGTCCTGATGGTACCATGAAGAGCCTTTATTACAAAGAACTTGAAGCGCTCCCTACAGTCACCGAGGTGCTATTCGACAGTCGCGGATGGGTATGGGTAGTGAGCATGCGCTACGATGTGCGCCTCTTCTGTATCGATACTAATGGTACGCTCGAGAATACTGCTGATGACCGCGTACGCACATTCAATGAGAAATTTACCGATCAGGATGGACAGTCTACCGAGGTGTATTACATCAACGATATTGCTGAAGATCTCAATGGCGACCTTTGGGTGATGACCGACAAGGGTCCCTACGTACTTTACAATCCTTCGAAAGCCTTTGATGAAAAGTACCACTTTACAAAAATCAAAGTACCGCGCAATGATGGAACCAATTATGCCGACTATCTGCTCGATGGTGTGTACACCACTTGTATGACCATTGACGATGCCAATCGCAAATGGATAGGTACACTGAACAATGGACTCTACCTCATCACGGGCGATGGACTTGAAACCGTACATCACTTCACTAAGGACAATAGTCCTTTGCCATCAAACACTATCGAGAGTCTTGCCCTACAGCACTCATCAGGTGAACTATATATAGGTACAGACCGTGGACTTATCTCATATACTACAGACGCTACACAAGGCGAAGCTGAGTACGATGAAGAGAAGGTATATGCCTATCCCAATCCTGTGACACCCGATTATGATGGACTCATCACTATCGTAGGACTCAAAGCCAATACACACGTAAAGATTACCAACACTGCAGGGCGACTCGTAGCCGAAGGAACCTCACTTGGTGGCTCCTTCACTTGGGATGGTAAGACTCCTTATGGACAGCGCGTAGCTACTGGCATATACTACGTGTTAGGATGCGATGAAGAGGGAAACGAAGGTGTTGTCACGAAGATACTTTTCGTGAAATAGATTCGAATACTCCCTCTCACCACTTTATTGTCAGCGGCTCTGGAGTAGTACTGAAGATAATGGCTGTTGCATTAGCCAGATAGAATACCTCGGTATCGGGATCATCAGCACGGTAAAATTGAGCTAAGTGAGGATGTGCATCCACCATGCTCACTACAGCTTCGTGACGTGTCTCCAAGTAAGCTTCACAGGTGATACGTATCCAGTCATCACCACGCATGGCAGTAAGCTCTACCTTCGGATTGGCCTTCATCTGATCAGAAACCTTCTTACGATTCTTAGTCATTATATATAGTTTACCATCAAACAGGTCAATCGTACCAAACGGACGCACACGTGCCTGATCACCATCCATGGTAGCAAGGTAATATACCTTAGCCTCTTTCAAAAAATCATATACTCTTTTCATTGTTTATATACTATTTATTATTACTTCTTTTATCAACTTTATTCTATCAATAGCTGTCGAGCAAACTCCCAAATGACAATACCCGCCGTCACTGATACATTGAGTGAATGCTTGGTACCGTATTGAGGAAGCTCTATACATCCATCACTCATGTCGACTACCTCTTGCTGCACACCCTTCACTTCATTGCCCAAGATGACGGCATACTTTGTTCCTCGTTCGAGCTTGAGATCCTGCAAGGCAGTACTTCCCTCCACCTGTTCGATAGAGAATACTGTATATCCTTCTTCATGCAACTTGCTCACTGCCTCTCGCGTATCCTTATAATATTGCCATGCTACAGAGTCTTCGGCCCCGAGCGCCGTCTTATGAATCTCTGCTGAGGGTGGGGTAGCAGTAACTCCACAAAGCACGATACGCTCCACGCGATATGCATCTGACGTACGGAATACGGAACCCACATTATGCAGACTACGCACATTGTCGAGCACCACTACAAAAGGTACCTTATCAGCCTCCCTATAGTCGGTGAGCTGCATACGGTTAAGTTCAAGAATACTGAGTTTTTTCATTATTCGTTTGTTTCTATAGAACAAAGTTAACAACAATTCTGTTATAAATGTGGATAACGGTGGAAAAATATTTGAAAAAATCTGGGATTAAAATTTGGTAGTCTCAGCCCTGCGATGCATTTAAACAGGATTCCCGAAAAGCCAAAAAAGTTAGCTCTTTTTTAATAATGACTTTTCAACGCCACTTTTCACAAGTTTTAGCATCGATATTCGGAGCTAATTTATTAACTTTGTCCGTTGTCAACAGATGGTGGATAACTTTCCAATGTGTATTGACTATCAATCATAAGCGATTTTTCTACCGGTGGAAAACCTGTTGACAACACAAAACCTTATGTGAAGTGTGAGATATGCAAATTTGGAGCAAATTATTTATACACCGTTTCCACAGGCTATCATCATACTCACTATTTTTTTCTTTAGAGAATAAAAAAGAAAAATAATATTTATTGTTTTTGTGGATAGGGTGGATAAGTTTCGCTGTCTGCTGCAAAGATACAAAAAAGAAACGAAACAACAAAATAGAAACAAATAAATCAACCGAAAACAGCACAC
>CANBEE010000071.1 GCA_947367415.1 uncultured Bacteroidales bacterium | reverse complement strand
GGGTAGCATCTCCATCGCCAGACACGCCAATCACCAACTCGCTGATGCGTTCATCGTTCATCTTCCCCCACATCTTGACATGACTACCTTCATCCTTTACCGTGAGTAAAGGCTCGTAGCCCTTCATCTTCAGTTTCTGCAGTTCCGCAGCAAAGCGCTCTTGCACCTGCTGTGAGCAATCGGAGAGATCCAATACCCGTATCGAACTGATATGACGGATTACTCTGCTTGCCTCATCATCGGCAAATAGCCCAACCAATTTCATCGGTAGCCAAGGAACTTTTACACACACGGCATCCTCTTCGCTGCGAAACTCTCTGATGATTCCATCCACCGTCTGTGCCTGCCCCATCTGAACTCCGAGTATAAGGGCCATTGTTACAATAATCTTTTTCATCATTCTATCGTTGTTTTTGATTTCTGTTTTTAGTGCTTTCATTTATACAGACGAGTCGTGCCGCAGTTTTGTGACAAAAATAATTCTATTTTTTCGTTCGGACAATAAACAAATCCCAATCATAGGTGGAAATTACTATCTCCCATTCTTCGAAAAGATAAATCATAAGCACTGATTTAATATTCATAGCTTATGAATAATAAGTCATAGCCTGTGAATTATTATTCAGTGCTTATGATTTAAGAATTTGCTTTGTGAAAAGGATAAATCAATAGTGTCATTTCATGAAAATGGCTATTGGACACCGATAATTTCCCGAGGCCCCTATTCTTATTTGCACTGCAGACGGGAAAAACGAAAAAATGTTCTTCAACAATGTCGCTTTGGATTGTGAATGATTGATTTGCGAATGAAAAGAAAGATGTTTATATTTGCAAAAAAATAAACTCATGGAACCAACTGTTGTTGTCGCCAATCTAATTGTCGCACTGCTTGTGTCTGTTGTGATTGTTTTTTGCGGTCTCTATGTCCGTCGTCATCCCGAGAAGATATCTGGCTACAATACGATGTCGCGCGAGAAACTTGCCAAGATAGACCTTCCTCGTGTAGGGCGTTTCATCTCCAACATGATGTTTGCTACGATACCATTTATGCTTGCCGCCCCGTTTATGCCGAATCTGAAACTCTTTGAGGCAATGTTGGTGTCTCCTCTCCTGATTTTTGGGATTGTAGCGGTGCTCTATGTGAACATATTCGAGAAGAGATTTATGAAATAATGAATCTGTAATAGTTTAATTCGTTTAGTTTCTATACAGGAGAAAAATCTCAGTGTTTTCCAAAAGGACAGATGAAAGGAAGTGTATATATCATGCTCGTGGGGATGCTCCTCTCTCTTGCTACATGTGGCAAGGAGGAGGGTGGCGTGGCGGATGCGGCATCGGCAACTGAGGTGTACACTTCCGTGCAGGAACTGCTCCTCAAGGGCGAATACCAGAAGGCCGAGGCACGTATCGACTCGATGCACCGTGCTCCCTCACTCACAAAGGAACAGCGCAGCATGGTCTATCTGCTACGTTCGAGACTGCATCAGTTGCGCGACGAAGACCCCTACCGCGCCACGAAGTACATGAAGCTGCACGTGGAGCTGGCGAATGAGGAGCGACAACATATGACTACGCCGTGGATTGTAGGCAGCATGGCTTTGCTGCTGACCTTTGGCTCGGTGGGGTATTATACACGGCATCGCAAAAGCACCGATGCACCGAGGGATGCCGCCAGCACCTTCAAGGAGGAGTGGAAACAGGCGAAGCGTGCATTCGCTGCAACAGCATCGGGGCGGCTGATACTGACTGCTGACGACAAAGAGGCGTTCACGGGCGAAGAGCGCAAGCGACTGCTCGCCGATATCGAAGCGTGCTTCATCGGCATCATTCAACACATTCGCCAAGAGGCACCCCATACCAACCGCGAAGAAACGCTCTACTGTATCTGCTCGGGGCTGCGCATGTCGCCTCGCCGCATGGCCGATTGCCTGCTCACGACACTCTCGACCTTGCGTTCGCGTAAGGCACGACTACGCAATAAGTTGCCTGAGTACATGTATGGTGCTTTCTTTTATGAACAGTAGATCTGCGGTTTAGGTATTTGCAACGCTTTTGGGACGCTGTTTCTTTGAAGTTCCCGATGGTTTATGCGAACTTTGCGACCGTAAAACCAACACACACGTATGAAACGATACACGATTCTTTTCGCACTATGTGCACTGAGCACTCTCGGCATTAGGGCCGAACTGACCGACACGGCTACCATCGACAATGATTGTCGACGCATGGTACAGTTCTTCAAGGCCACCCTCTATGAGAACTACGGCGACTCACTGGCGTTCGGCACCTTCATCAATGCCTACCGCGCCTACGACGACAACTACATCATACAGGTAGACCGCGACAAGCTGAAGGTGCTGTTTGCCGAAATCTATGAGCGCACCTGGCGCGACTATCTGCTGGGTGGGCACGATGAAAGGCAATCAAGATACAAGCAGAATCCTAAATGGGATGTCCGTTGGGTGCAGTATTCCCCGGGCCTACGTGCCCAATCCATCAATCCACATACGGAAGGCAGTTATCTCCACTGCGTAATAGCAAGGTCCGAGCGTCCCTACTTCGAAATGGTATATGACCATGCCTTAAAGGCTTGGGCTTTCCCAAGCTATCATGTCAACGACTTCTGGATAAATCACGATTGGCTTGTTCAGGCTTTTCACGCTGGCGATGAGGAAGTCCAGTTATGGCTCACTTTTAGGTTTTGGTCCTATCTCTGCCATTGCGGCAATATTGACGTCTATTGCGGCAAGCCCAAGGAAGAGGTGCCCGACACATTCATTATGCGCGAATTCAAACTACCACCTTTATAATACATATTGGACATGAAGACATTGATTAGACCTATGTTTCCCCTGCTTATGGCACTGCTCCTTGTAGCGTGTGCCCATCCAAGCAAGCAGCAAGTAGCGAGCGACACACTGCGCATGCTCACCTTCGTGAAGTCCACGCTCTACGACAATTACGGCGACTCATTGGCGCTCGACACCTTCTGGCATCACTACAAGCGCTACTACGCCGCCTATATACTGCATGTGAATCAGAGTGAATTGCTCGACATCAACCAGTCTTTGTATGCCGGCACCTTGTTTGACTATTATATTGATGCCGAGCGCTGGGAACCGCAGGAGGAACTCATGAACCGCCACATGCGCTCCATCTTTGCTCAGTTTGCCCTCTTCCGCACATTGCCCTTGCGCACCGATGCGCACAGCTATCTGCAATGCGAACTGTCCGAGGCCAAGCACCCCTTCCTGCAGCAATTGTACCAATATGCTGACACCGCACATGCGGTTCCCTACATGGAGAATATGCGTCTGCTGCTCGACCCTTATTGTAGGGAAAACTACCCCTATATCCCTGACAACACCCACCTGAAGCCGTGGATGGACAAGTACGATGTGCCTGCCGCCTTCCGCCAAGGAGATGCCGAAGTACAGCAGTTCATGGCCCTATATATGTGGCCCTATCTCTCGCACTGCGCCAACGTGGATGTCTATTCAGGACGAACGCGTGATGTCCTGCTCCGTGAGATAATTCCTGTTGGGGATGGAGAGGGGGATTAGTGGGAACTGTGAAAATTTGGATTTCTCACGGCTTAGCTCCGCTTTCTTCCTTTTCGCTCGCTGAAAGAGCCTAAACAAGCTTGGCTCTTGCTCGCTCATGCGTCAGTTGCAGTACTTTAGTCCTGCTTCGCAGTCCAGAAATTAGGCGGCGCCTCGGAAAACTGCAACTGACGAAGGAACGAGAGCGAAGACAAGTTCACCTTATCTTAGCCGAGTGATAAGGAAGAAAATATAATTAAATAAATTTGCGTTTCCGCTCGGCTTGCACTAATTTTAGCGACTGCGTCGCAGAAGGTACGCAGCACCTTGGGATAAAAAATAAATAAATTTATTTTGTTCTCCTCTCGGTTTGCAGTACCTTTGCTCCCAATAAATAAAAATAATATAAGCAATGAAACTGAACCTCAAGAACCCCATCGTGTTCTTCGACCTCGAGACCACAGGAGTCAATATCACCAGCGACCGCATCGTAGAGATCTCGTACCTCAAGGTGTTCCCCAACGGCAATGAAGTGTCGCGCACCATGCGCATCAACCCCGAGATGCATATCCCCGAGCAGGCATCGGAGGTGCACGGCATCTATGACGATGACGTGAAGGACTGCCCCACCTTCAAGCAGGTGGCCAAGGATGTGGCCAACGACTTCGAGGGCGCCGACATTGCGGGCTTCAACTCAAACCGCTTCGATGTGCCCCTGCTGGCCGAGGAGTTTCTCCGTGCCGGCGTAGACCTCGACATGACACGCCGTAAGTTTATCGACGTGCAGGTAATCTTCCACAAGATGGAGCAGCGCACCCTCTCGGCCGCCATGAAGTTCTACTGCGGCAAGGAGCTCGAAGGGGCCCACAGCGCCGATGCCGACACCCGCGCCACGTATGAGGTGCTGCAGGCACAGCTCGACCGCTACGATGAGCTGCAGAACGATATCGTCTGGTTGTCGGAGTTCTCCTCGCACACCCGCAACGTGGACTTTGCCGGACGCATCGTATACGACGACAAGGGCGTAGAGGTGTTCAATTTCGGCAAGTACAAAGGCATACCCGTAGTAGAGGTGCTGCGTCGCGACCCCGGCTACTACAGTTGGATGATGCAGGGCGACTTCTCGCTCAACACAAAGCAGGTGCTCACACGGATTAAATTAAGCACGAAGTAAGCAATTGTTTTTCAGAGTTCTCCGAGAACTCACAAACCGCAACTTTCCCCTATGAGCTTACAAGGCAAGAAAATCGTATTAGGCATCACCGGCAGCATTGCCGCCTACAAGGCAGCAGTGCTCATCCGTCTGCTGATAAAGAAAGGTGCCGAGGTGCAGGTGGTCATCACCCCTGCCGGCAAAGAGTTTATCACCCCCATCACCCTGTCGGCACTCACGAGCAAGCCCGTCATCAGTGAGTTCTTTGCCCAGCGCGACGGCTCATGGCACAGCCATGTGGCCTTGGGGCAATGGGCCGATGCCATGCTCGTGGCTCCTGCCACCGCCTCGTCGATAGGCAAGATGGCCCACGGCATTGCCGACAACATGCTCATCACCACCTACCTCTCCATGAAGGCTCCCGTGTTCGTGGCTCCGGCAATGGATCTCGACATGTTTGCCCACCCCTCCACCACAGCCAACCTTAACACCCTGCGCAGCTATGGCAACCACATCATCGAGCCTGCCGAGGGCGAGCTGGCCAGCCATCTCGTGGGCAAGGGACGCATGGAGGAGCCCGAGAATATCGTCTCCTACCTGGAGCGCTACTTTGCCCAGCGCGACGAGTTGGCAGGCAAGAAGATAGTGATTACCGCCGGTCCCACCTACGAGAAGATTGACCCCGTGCGCTTCATAGGCAACTACTCATCAGGCAAGATGGGCTTTGCCCTCGCCGAGGAGTGCGCAGCACGCGGTGCCGAGGTGACGCTCGTTGCCGGACCCGTGCAGATGAAGACCTCGCACCCCGCCATACACCGCATCGATGTGGAGTCGTGTGCCGAGATGTATGAGGCCACCACAGCAGCCTTCACTGAGGCCCACGCCGCCATACTCTGCGCTGCCGTGGCCGACTTCACCCCCGAGACCACTGCCGACACCAAGATCAAGCGCGAGGGCGACGACCTCGTATTGTGCCTCAAGCCCACGCACGACATTGCCGCCGCACTGGGCCGCATGAAGCAGCCCCATCAGCACCTCGTAGGCTTTGCCCTTGAGACCAATGACGAGACCGCCCACGCACAGGACAAGCTGCGCCGCAAAAACCTAGACTTCATCGTGCTCAACTCCCTGCGCGATGCCGGTGCCGGCTTCCGCCACGACACCAACAAGGTAACCATCATCAGCGAAAGCGACATCAAGGAATACCCCCTGAAGTCAAAGGCCGAGGTAGCCAAGGACATCGTGGACGAGCTGGTCAGAATAGTGTAAGCTAAAGGCTACTCATCATACGGCTCAAAATCCTCCTTGCCGACAAAGCAAATCGGGCAAGACCACTCTTCGGGAAGGTCCTCAAATGCTGTCCCTGCGGGGATATTATGCTCGGGGTCGCCCACAGCGGGGTCGTACACCCAGTCACAGACGAGGCATTTATACTTCTGCATGGTGAAGTTCATTTTTCAGTAACACATCATTTATTTGTCTCTCTATCTCGCTCCTCGATATGGCACCCACCATCTTCACCGGGCGCCCCTTCATCGGGATGAAGAAGGTGGTAGGAATGGAGCGGATGTCGTAGGCATCGGCCACAGCCTCGCACTGGTCCACATCGACCTTGTACACATAGATTTCACCCTTGTATTTCGTGGCAATCTCTTCAAGGACAGGGCCCAGCGCCCTACACGGCCCACACCACCCCGCATAGAAATCTACGATTGCCGGACGGTTGCCAAAGTATCTCCACTCCGCTTGCGGATACCGATAGTCGGCCACACGATTGAGGAACTCCTCCTCTGTCAGATGGATTACATTCATATCATTAATCAGGATTTAGGTTACAGGGAAGTAACATTTGTTCACACGAGATTGTTTGGGGACGAGCGGCCTAAAACACTTTTTAATGACCTGCGCCCAACTTAGAGATGCAAGTTTTCACTCAGAAGTGGAAACCTCTCATTGTGACATCATTATACTTATCCAAATCTATTGCAAGAGAGCATTAAATGACTATCCCTATTTATTTGCTTTAGGTCTTCGCTTTGGTGGTTCCCCAGGTTTCCATATTACAGCAGCATCTATCCAGCAATGCTCACCCTCCTTCATTATTTCCCCACATGCAGATTCCAACGAACCTATACATGATGAGCAATAGTATTTATTTAATGCATGAAGGAAGTTCCCTTTACATAGAGAACAAAATTCCTCGACTCCTTTAGTTGGACATTCCTTGCACTGTTCCATAATCAAGAGTAAGTACTACGCCAATCATTACAATCATCATAATAAAGTGAATCAATCAATATGCACACCAAGGCTACGTTGCAGACTGTAGCCAATTGCAGCAATAGGAATTCCCAAGAGAGCATTAACACAAACAAGACAAAGGATAAATCCGAAGATGTAGCATATCCACACTAGCATTTTATTAAAGAAAGTAGCCAGAATGTAAGCGTCCAAAAATGACGTACCCCCTTTCAGATGCCCGTATAGGGCACCTTCGATTAAAGGCACGACAATTTGAAGGACTATTTTTAAGATTAATTTATACTAACGATAGTTTTGAGGGAGTAAGATTCTCCCAATCGGTTCTTCCCAAAGACACTGCTTTCAGGAAGTTTTTAATATAGTCGCGTGCAGACATACCGAGCTGCTTGCACGTCTCGATTATCGTATGAAAGATGGCCGAAGCCCTCGCACCCTCAGTGCTACAGAAGAACAACGAGTTCTTCCGTTCCAAAGCCATTGGCCGGATGCAACGCTCTGCCAAAGAGTTGTCAATGGTATAGTCACCATCATCCCGGTAGCGGAACAGTTGCTTCCAGAAGGTATGCATATAGTTAAGTGCTTTCTGAAACAGATCGCCCTTGGGTTGTTGGTCAAAATATAAATGATGATTCAACTTCTCACGCAACTCTGCTATCACGCGGTTCGTCTCGTCACTGTTACGAGCCTGGCGAATCTCTTCTGAACTCAACCCCAACTCCTTGTACCTCCGTTCCTGTCTATATAACCATTCTATAATCTCCAAGTAGAAGCTAGCCCTTTCATCCAGACCCTGTTCAAGAGCATATTGGAACTTCGCTCTAACATGAGCCATACAGCAGAGATGCTCAATGTCGTCCAGTTCATTATCCAGATAAAGATAAACATTATAGCCATCTGACTGCAAGGACTTGATTTTCGCATCACCCAAGAACTCACGCAGTACATTGCGGTTGCGCTTACCCTCGTCATAGAAAAAGATCACCACCTTGGCTGCCTTATTGGCAAGGCACCACATATAATGTTTCTTACGACCGTAACGTGTCTGGTAACGACACCAGGTCTCATCAACATTAACATTTGCGCCTTCGCACAATGCTTCATTCTTCATTGCTGGAATCAGATTCATAAGCGAAGAAGCTACCTTGCTATACCAATTTATCAAAGTCTGGCGGCTGACGCTCATCCTCATCTCCAACATACGAGACATCTCACGATAGGCAGGAGTAGACATCTGATAACGGTCAAACACTAAAGAAGACAACAGATTACCCGTTGCATGAGTGCCTTGGACACGTTCTTGGTAAATGTGAGCATCCTTGTCATCAGCTACCGGGAAATATGATGTATGGATAAGACCATCTGCAGTCTTATAGGTTATCTCCTCAAAGTCGTGCTCCACTATAAGGCTCACACTATCAAAGACCTTACGTATACTAGACTTCAGAATCTGGGCACCAGCCGGTATCTGACTCTTATCACATCGATGATACACCTGATAATCGGCAGACATCACCTTGTTACTGCATCCCTTACGAGAAGGGCGAGAAGATGATTCCTTAGGAAGTACCTCACTAGCATCTTCCTCGGCCTGCACATTCGATGAGCCGCCCAAGCTATCAGCTGTTCCATCAAAATCTCCTTTGTTATCATCGCGACCTGGAGCATCTTCCGTCTTACTTCTGCGCATCTGACTAGAACTGCCGAAACGATGTTTGTTGGAGACACGGAGGGAGGATTGTAAATCTTCGTTCTTTCGCGCCAAATCCGTAATTGTCTGCTGGGCCTCATGCAACTGATTAGTAAGAGACAAGACAAGAGTACTCAGGCGCTGCTGTTCGGCATTGGAGACACGCAACTCCTCACGGATAGCATCGAGCTGCTCCATAAGGTGTATAACAAAACGACTCATCTCCTCCGAACTCATACCAACACACGGATTATAAGGAATGGCAGGCTTCTTTTCCTGCTCTTCCAGTTGTCTGCGATGCAATATCCGTTTGGCTAATTCGTCCATAAAAGCACTCTGTTCTTACCATACAAAGATACTCATTTTTATTGACTTAACCAAACTTTTATACATTTATTTCACTGATTCACAAATACTTATTTCATTATCAGGAAAGCCGAAGGCTCTTCACCACAGGACTCTCCAATACTGCAACCAAATTACGCCACTCTATCTTATACACTAGCACATCATCCTGAAGCTCGATACGCATAAAGCGATACCCATCGGTAAAGCTTTTCTCATGAAGATAGTAAGCATGGTGTTCATAATGGATCATTTTCACCTTACGCTGGTCCTTGGACATAAAGATGTACACATCCCCATTATGAGGGTCGCGATGGTAGCGACTACGGATTATCTCACTGATACGAGGAGCCTTGCAACGCATATCGTGGAAATGCGGAAGATAATAGAAGTTGCGAAGACCACTTATTGTCAGCATAGCCCCTCCAACTTCTCTACCAAGTCTACAAGACCACGGTAGTCTAAATTGCCACGACGGATGTGAAGTCCATCACGAGTCTGAATGATTACTAATATGCCACCTGAGGAACGCTTGTTGTTAGACAACTTTGATGCGGATGATTCCATTTCTGAGAATTCATCACCGGGTTCATCATCATACCCAGGCATCCCCTCAACCTTTACTGGGACTACTGCTTTATGGGTTTTACGGAACCATTTGTTAAACTCATTGTAAGGAACACCCTGACGTAAACAGAAATCATTAATGGAAAGTCCTTGAGGCTCACCGTCGGTCTTATACAAAAACCACAAAACTCCTTTGTAAAGCTAAAGCTTCAGCCGTCGCAACCAATGCTTTCACACCGCATCGGCACTTGCACTGTACATAATAATAATTTTTAAGACAGTGCGAAGGTCGATATTTTTTCTAATCGCTGCAATACGTCATTTTTGGACGCTTACTTGAAACAAGTGTATACTACCGAGTTTGATGTGTCGCCGTTAGTCTATTGGTTTACTATCGATTACACCTCATTGGCGACACTATAGCACTTAGAAGTAAGCGTCCATAAGATGAAATCAAATAAATTTACTATTTGACGATGTACAATGTACTATTTAATGACAGCAGAGGCTAGACGATAAAATAGCTAAACCACACGTTAACGAAGACGATAACTGGCTGCGAAGTTCGAAGTGCGAATTACGAAGTTCGAAGTCGTTTCTTCTCCTCGATTACTCGAAGGAGGTATTGACCGTACTGGTTCTTAATCATCGGTTGCGCAAGCTGGCGCATACATTCCTCGGTAATCCAACCTTGGCGATAAGCGATAGCCTCCAAGCAGGCAATCTTGAGGCCCTGGCGTTTCTCCAGGACTTCAATATAGGTGGATGCCTCACTCAGGGAGTCATGTGTACCGGTATCGAGCCATGCGAAACCACGACCAAGGGTCTGTACCTTGAGTTCGCCATCTTTCAGAAATTCCTGATTGACGGTGGTAATCTCATACTCTCCTCGTGCAGAGGGCTTGATATTAGCCGCTACATCAACTACCTTGTTAGGATAGAAGTAAAGACCCACTACGGCATAGTTGCTCTTTGGGTTGGCAGGTTTTTCTTCAATGCTCAAGCAGTTGCCTTCCTTATCGAACTCAGCCACTCCATAACGT
This sequence comes from uncultured Bacteroidales bacterium, assembly GCA_947367415.1. GTDB lineage: Bacteria > Bacteroidota > Bacteroidia > Bacteroidales > Bacteroidaceae > UBA1189. The sequence continues at coordinate 894 of CANBEE010000071.1, read as the reverse complement.
TCAGGATCGCTCACTCTATAGCCAAAGACGGTAGCCTTCTTTTCTTCATCGGCAGTGCGGACAGCCTCCTTAAGCATCTGTGTAAAACCTGATCCATGGAAGATATTGTCACCCAATACTAGGCAGGCGCTGTCATCACCTATGAATTCCTTGCCGATGGTGAATGCTTGAGCTAGTCCATCGGGGCTGGGTTGCTCGGCATACTCGAAGTGTACGCCATAGTCGGAACCATCACCTAATAATCGCTTAAAACCGGGCAAATCGTGTGGGGTAGAGATTATCAGAATGTCTCTGATTCCAGCCAGCATCAATACCGAGATGGGATAATACACCATCGGCTTGTCATAGATGGGCATCAGCTGCTTGCTGATTCCCTTGGTGATGGGGTAAAGGCGCGTGCCTGAACCTCCGGCTAGGACGATTCCTTTCATTTTGAGCTATGAGATGTGAGCTGTTAGCTATGAGCTAGCAATTATGCTCTGATTAATAATTTTTGTTATGAACGATGAGCGCTGGTAGCGCATGCGCTAACTATGGCTGTGAGCTATGGCGATGATTGGCGACGGGTTGCAGAAACTAATCGCGCCTAAATATATCGCGAGTGTAGACTTTTTCTTTCACATCATCGAGTACTGCATCGTAGCGGTTGGCGATGATGGCTTGTGATTGACGCTTGAATTCATCCAGGTCATTCACGACACGGCTGCCAAAGAAGGTGGTGCCGTCCGGCAAGGTGGGCTCATAGATGATGACCTCGGCACCCTTGGCCTTGATACGCTTCATCACGCCTTGGATGGAGCTTTGGCGGAAGTTGTCGGAGTTGGCTTTCATCGTCAGGCGGTAGACGCCGACAACTGGAGGTTGTGACGATGACGATAACGATGACGATAACTC
>CANBEE010000070.1 GCA_947367415.1 uncultured Bacteroidales bacterium | reverse complement strand
GTCCCAGGTCTTGGGGTTGGGGTATACCCAGCAACCCTTCTCCTTATTATAAGGTACGGGAGTGCCGTCGATGGTGAGGGTGATGGGAGCATCCGATGTGCTCTCTACCTTCGCGTAGATTTCTCCATTGGCCCGCGCATCGATGCTCACGTGTGAGATGTGCTCCTGGGGCAACACATCTATGTATACGGGGCGGTAGATGCCTCCGAAGAGCCACCAGTCGGCACGGCGCTCGGCCGAGTTGACGCTATAGTTGGCCGACTCCTTGCTCACGAGCACCTCGAGGGTCTGCCGCTTGCCGGGACGGATGTAGGGGGTGACGTCGTAGGAGAACTCGGTGAAGCCGCCCTGATGCACGGGGCCTACCTGCTGGCCATCGATCCATACGCGGGTGTCGGTCATGGAGCCTTCAAAGACCAACTTGTAGACATCGCCCACGGGCATCTTGAAGGTGGTGCGGTAGCGCCCCGTCTCGGTGGAGGGTTCGAGGCCCTTGGTCTTGTAGAAGCGTCCGTAGGTGTACTCGCCATATCCCTGCAACTCCCAGCAACTGGGTACCTCGATGGTGCGCCACTTGCCGCTCTGCTGTCCGCCCGAGCAGTAGAAGTCCCAAGTGCGGGTGTGCTCGGCATCGGTGCCGCTGAGGTAGATACGTCGGGTGGTATTGGTGGGGTCTTGTGCGGCGAGGTGAGTGGTGCACAGGAAGGCGAGGAGGATGGGGAGGAAACGCATGTTTTTTAATTCTGAATTTTGAATTATGAATTAACGAAGTTAATTATGAATGCCTAATTTTGCGCTTTAAGGTTACGCATTTTCAGTCTCTTGACATTGTTCTCATAGAGCCAGGGACGCTCGTCGGGCGTAGCCGTACTGAGACGTACACGGCGGAGCGTGATGTCCTCGGCATGATTGATGGAGAAGCCCCAGGCGGGTTGCAAGCCATGGGCAGAGGGCTCGGGGTAGCTGCGCACGCCACGGCTCTTGTCCTTGCGGGCAGGCTCGTAGAAGAAGGGGTTGCAACCGCGCTGCTGGGCCACATCGTCGAGCGTGATGCCTCCGCGGTAGCCGATGGTGAGGTTGCTGATGCGTACGTCGCGTACGGGATGGCCTTCGAGGCCAGCGATGAGGCAGGCATAGCGGCAATCGGCATCGGTGACACGGACGTGGCTGATGCGGATGTCCTTGACTGAGGAGGGTGGCAGGGTGGAAGGACCGCGCATGCGGTCGCCCAAGCGGATGTAGATGGGCGAATTGCAGATATCGTTCATGATGAGGTGGCTCACGCGGATATCCTCCATGGGCGCACCGTCGACCGTCTCGAGAGCCAAGCCGCGACAATGCTCGAAGGTGCAACGGCGGATGGTGATGTGGCGGAAGCCGCCATTGCTCTCGGTGCCCAGTTTGATGCGTCCTGTGGGGCCGTCACCGTCGGGAGCCTTGAGCGTGTGGGTGGTGCGGGTGCCGTCGAGGAGCGAGCCTACGTCGTAGCCGCTGACCTCACAATCCTCGATGAGCACATGCTCGGTGGGCTTGGCCCATCCCAAAGCGTAGGAGCACTTGAGCACGATGGCATCGTCGTTGACGGTGTTGACACGGCAACCGCGGATGACTACACGCTCGCAGCAGTCGATGTCGAAGCCGTCGCGGTTGGTGTCGGCCGTGACATTCTCGATGAGCAGGTCGTCGACCCCCGTAAGCAACAGGGCGAAATGTCCGCAGGCAAGGAAGCTCACGTCGCGTATCGTCACGTGGTGACAATCGCGCAGGGCAAGGGCCTTGTTGGCTTGGGGCATACCCGTATATCCTCGGCGGGGCTCGCCACGGCTGAGCACGTCGGTGCCGTCGATGAGTCCCCCGCCCTCGATGGTCACATGGTGCAGGCTATCGCCCCAGAGGAGCGAGTTGTGCCAATGGCTGTGTCCGAAGTCCTGGTAGTGCGACTCGTTGGGTTCGGCCTCGTCGTAGCCTTGGGTGTCGGTCACGGGAGCTGCCTTCAGCGTGGCACCCTTCTCGATACGCAGGGTGACATTGCTCTGCAGGTGTAGCGAGTAGCTGAGGTAGGTGCCCGGCGTGAGCACTACGGTGCCTCCACCATCGCGGGCTGCCTGCTCGAGGGCGGCATTGATGGCAGGAGAGTCGATGTGCACTCCGTCGCCGGCGGCGCCGAAGGATTTGACGTCGTACTGCCCGTTGGCGGCACATACGGTGGTCAGCGATGTCAGGATGGCGGTGAGGGTGATGAGGATGTTTTTCATTATCGTATAGTTTTTTGATTGGCGTTTGTGTCCGTGTTTTCATGCTCGGATGGTGCCGGGTATGCCCGTTTCACACGGATTATGTTGCAAAAATAGACTTTTTTATTGTTCCTACAAATAATAGAGGTCTACTATTTCTTTAGTACGTGGCGAGGTGGTAGAATAAATTGCACACTTTTTGAATTTGTATGCAGTTCCTCAAAAAAAAATGTTTGTGAAGGAGTAAAAAAGTTTGTTAAATCCTTTGATTATAAAATATATTGTTATCTTTGTCGCGAATAATATGCAAATTGTCTTCATATGTGCAGTGCTGAACTACGATGTATGGGGCAGTGAAAAAGAAATTACATTATGGCTGAAGCTAATGGAAAATTCAAACGCTCGATGCGCCCCCTCGATGTATGGGCCTTGGCATTGGGCGCGATTATTGGTTGGGGATGTTTCGTGCTCCCAGGTAACGCATTTCTACCGAAAGCTGGCCCGTTGGGTACGGCATTGGGTATGCTCATCGGAGCATCCTTGATTCTTGTGATTGCACTCAGTTACGGTTATCTTATCCGCAAGTTCCCCGTCAGTGGCGGTGAGTTTATCTACACCAAGGAGGCCTTTGGGAAACGAAACGCCTTCGTGTGTGGCTGGGGTATGATATTGGCCTACTGGAGCCTTATTCCGCTCAATGCCACGGCGCTCGCACTCATCAGCCGCTACCTGTTCCCGGGTATCATACAGCGCGGCCTGCTCTATCAAGTGGCAGGGTGGGATGTATATGCTGGTGAAGTGGTGCTCGCCTCGGTGTTCATTATCCTCATGGCGCTCATCAATATCAAGGGTATCAAGCAGGCAGCATGGTTGCAGACGGCCATTGCACTTACGCTCGTGGGTTGCATCTGCCTTATTTCATGCTTGGTGCTGGGTATGGCCGATTGGAACAACTTGGCTCCGGGCTTCCCCGAAGGTGTCAACTGGTGGAGCGGCGTGTTCAGTATCGTAGCTATGGCACCCTGGGCATTTATCGGCTTCGACTGTATACCGCAGAGTGCCGAGGAGTATAACTTCGACCATAAGAAATCGACACGTATCATGGTGCTGGCCATCTTTATTGCCGCCCTGCTCTATATCGCTGTATGTACGGTGACTGCTACGGGTTTGATGCCATGGCAAGACTTGCTGGCTTCGCGTGAGAATTGGCCTACAGGCTTTGTGGTGCGTCAGACATTAGGTCTCATCGGTTTGGTTATCCTCGGCATCGCCATGTTCTGCGCCGTAGTGTCGGGTATGAACGCTTTCTATATCTCTACCTCGCGCTTGATGTATGCGATGGCCGATGAGGGCAGTCTGCCTGCAGTGTTCAAGTTCCTTTCTCCCAAGCACGGTACCCCGCGCAATGCCATCCTCTTCGTCATGGTGATGAGCCTGTTCGCTCCGTGGTTTGGCCGTGAGGTGCTCAACTGGATTGTCGATATGACCAGCGTAGGTGCTGCCATCGTATTTGCCTATACCACTGGCTCGGCAGCTATTATGGCGGCCAAGGCAGGCGACAAACGTCAGGTATGGATAGGCATCGTGGGATGCATATTCTCGTTGTTCTTCCTGTCGCTCCTGCTCATTCCTGGTATGCCTGGCTATTTGGCGTTCCAGAGCCGTGTGATATTGCTGATATGGATTGTTATCGGATTTATTTTCTACTGGATAATTCGCAAGAACTATGGAGAAATCCAACGAAAGAGAAAACTATCTCGTTGATATAGAGAAAATCCTTGGGCCGAAGCTGCGTAAGAAACTACCCCGCTTTGCCATCAATTTCCTCAAGCGCCGTCTCCATCAGGATCAGGTGAATGAGGCTATCATGGGAGCCAATTCCTATCATGGAGCGGGTTTCTTCGATGAGGCGCTCAAGTACTTGAATATCACCTACCGCACTCGCGGAGAGGAGAAGCTGGACAAGGACAAGAAATATATCTTCGTGTGCAACCATCCGCTTGGTGGCCCCGAGGCACTGATTATCGGTTCAATTTTTCACCGCCTCTATGGCGAGGGATTCCAGGTGCCCGTGACACCCATCATGGCCAATCTGAAACCCTTGGCAGAGTTCTTCACTCCGGTGAACAACCTCTCCTCAAAGCAAAGCCGCGACCTCGGTGAGCGCATTGCCAAGATGTTTACTTCCGACCAGCAAGTCGTAGTGTTCCCAGCAGGACTCTGTGCCAAGAGGATTAAAGGCAAGGTTACTGAGATGCCGTGGAAGAAGATGTTTGTCACCCAAGCACGCCGCTACGAGCGCGATGTGGTTCCCGTACACATGTCGGGTCACAACTCCAAGTGGTTCTTCTTCCTCGCCAAGGTTAGCCGATTCTTCAAGCTCAAGATAAATATTGGTATGCTCTACCTGGTAGACGAACTCTTCAAGCAACGTGGCAATGAGTTTGTCATCACCTTCGGAGAACCGATTCCCTATACCACTTTCGACCGTAGCAAGACCGACCTCCAATGGGCTGCCGAGATTAAGGACAAGGTGGCAAAGCTGGCCGAGGGTAATGGATGTGTAATGAATATGTAAAAGAAGAAGCCTCCCCAACCCCTCCCGAGGAGGGGCTTTAGCGTGAGGCCTACAAAAATAAAAAAAATTGATTTGATTATGAACACTTCAGCGATGCCTTAAAGCCCCTCCTTGGGAGGGGTTGGGGAGGCCATTCCTATTATTGACCCCGTAAGCGTAGAGTTACTCAAGAGCGAACTCAACGACAATACCTTCCTCCGCACTACCAACCGCGGAGACAATGAACTCTATGTAGTGAACAATGAGACCGCTCCCAACGTGCTGCGTGAGATTGGTCGCCTTCGCGAAGTTTCGTTTCGCGCTGTAGGTGGCGGTAGCGGCAAGTCCTGCGACCTTGATCACTTCGACCTCGAAGACCCCGCTTGCTTCCAACTCATCGTATGGAATCCCGAAGCCGATGAAATCATCGGTGGCTACCGCTTCACACGTTGGAAAATGGCTTCGTTCCACGACAATGGCCAGCCCTACGTGAACACCGAGCACCTCTTTGACTTCTCTCAGCGCTTCCTCGACAATGAGTTCCCCCACTGCATCGAGATGGCCCGCGCCTTCGTACAACCCAAGTATCAATCAGCCGCAGGAGGACGCAAGGCACTCTTCGCCCTCGACAACCTGTGGGATGGTATTGGCGGACTCATTGCCACCGACCCCACCGTGAAGTATCTCTCAGGTAAGGTGACTATCTATAGCACCAGTCCCGAGATGAGCCGTAAGGCGATGGTTTACTACCTCGACATGAGCTTTGGTGACCGCGAGGGCCTCATCACCTCCAAGAATCCCGAGACCTGCACTCCCGAGCAGGCGGCCTTCTTCAAGGAGATGTTCACCGGTGCCGACTATAAGGAAAACTATACCATCCTCAACAACTACGTGAAGTCACTGGGCGATAGCATCCCTCCCTTCATACACCTCTACATCGGTCTGTCACCCACGATGAAGACCTTCGGTACCACCTTCGACCCCGACTTCGGCGACTGCTACGACACGGCCATGATCATCACCGCAGCCGACATCTACCCTGACAAGTACAAACGCTACGTGGAGTCGTATGAGAAGTGTAAGGTGAGAAAGCGTTGATACGTATTTTATTGAGCATAACTATTAGATAAATTAGTAAAGAAAACTCCCTCGATGTCGTGGTGCATCGGGGGAGTTTCTTGTTTTTATAATGTATAGGAAATTCTTCTGTTTTTGGTAGGTAATCTTACCGTTTGGTTATTGTGGGGGCGATGAAGTATTTTCTTAGGAGCTCGGCTGCTACACTGCGGGTATCACCAGTTGGGGTGTTCGGGTAGCTGAGGGCTGCATTTGTTGCCCAGTCATGTTCCATGGGATACCACCCAGTTGGTGGGGCTGTGAGATTGTTGTCAAAGTAGTATTTCCAGCGGGGATAGTAGTAATCTTTGAGCATACCCGCCCATTGACGGTATGAGTAGTCGCGGAGGCCGCCGTTGTTGGCCTGTGGCTCGGCACCCCATGTGGTGATGAGGGTACGTGCATTGTTCAGTTCTAGCCACTCCTTGTCTTGCTCGTTGGTACCCTTGACTTCATCGGCAATGCCTCTGGCTAGCTGTGTCCATGTTCCTACCATAAAGTTGCTGTTGGTAGATAAGAGGCGGTCGAGGTCCAATATAAGTTCCAGAAACTTGTCGCGTCGTTGAGCGAATGATTCGCTATTGCCTGCTTCATGTGCCTTCTTGATTTCTTGTAGTAGCTGAGCGGCGTAGTCAGTAAGTGCCTGACGGGTTATGTCGGTGAGGTCGTAGCTGTAATTTTCGCCACGGAGATTTGCTTGGAGTAGTAGATGGGCGGCGTCAACAACCTCTTGCGTGTTGTAGAAGATTTGGGTGCCTCCCCAGCTTGATACTCGGTCAACAGAAAGACCAGGGCGGGCGCATACAACCGCTTCGTGGGGTCCTTGGAGTGTTGACGAACAGTTGAGTGCCGAGCGACGTAGCTTGTCCCAAGCTTCTTGTGCAAGATGGCTCTCTTTACCATAGCGGCTGGTGGCATATTCTTTCATCCATGCCTTGCCGTCGGGCTGGGTAGTGTGCCAAGGAAGTTCGAAGAGAAGGTCATAGACTACGGGAACCGATTCTATAGCCTCGGGAGTAGCTCCTATGCCTTTGATGTTGGGATAAGCAGCCTTGTTGGCAAAGTATCCTTCAATATTCTTGTCGAAACGGCCCATGAAACCTGTGCGTCCGCCAAAGTTTGGCAGCATGCAGTAGACAGCATCGTGTCCTTTATAGGAATGAAAATGCGTATATGCATCAGAAAAGAGATCAAGGATAATAAGCTTGCCATGAGCTACCTGATCCAGTACATGATATTGGGGTGCAGTCCATTGCCAGAACTGTATCACCCATTTCTCATCAATATCGTCATTGGCTGCATACATGGCATTGGCAATGGCAGCATAGGCTGCAGGCACATCGATGCCGCTTGTGTTGGCTCCTTCGTGGAAGGGGTCCATGCTATAGTACACTGAGGTACCCATCACCTGCTTCAGTACTTTATAGTAGTTGGCAGCCATGGTGGTGAAGGTCTCGCTGTTGGGGTCGAGGATGTAGGGACGCATGAATTGGCACCATAGTCCCTGCCCATTGGCAGCATGGCCTGTCTTTTCAGTGAAATCGCTCGGTACCATGCCACTGAATCCGGGCAGTACGGGTTGCATACCCAGTTCACGCATACGGTTTCCTATACGCTTGGCCAGCATCTCTTGGCGGGTATACCACCATGTGGGATTGGGACCGCCCCAACCCTCAAGATTATTCATGCCCCACCAAGCCTGGAAGCAGGGCCCTGCAATGAACTTGTTGGCTTCATCCGAGCTATATCCATAGTACTGTGTCAGCAGCTTCATCCATACCACATCGAGCCCAACAATCTGCAATGGCATGTTGATGCCGTGCAGGGCCATCCAGTCAATCTCTTGTTGCCATCGTTCCCAAGTCCATACCGACATGGAATATGAGAAGGTGCAGTAGTTCAGGTAGTATCGGTAGTCTGCCGTGCAGGTACGTGTCTCTTCCGTGGTGGGGAGAGGCAGTTTGGCTGAACCCAAATCAGCTTTTGGGCGGTTCCATGCGAGGTTTATGTGTGCATAGTGGTTGAGATACCAGTTGAGGCCTGTGGTTACTGCCAATACGCTGTTGCCTTTGATGCAAGGGCGATGGCCTTGGGCGGTGATGATAAATATATCCTTTCCATCCTTGGAGAGCGACTCGTCAACTATGGTGACAAATCTGTCTGCTGCTCCAGCGCCTCCTATGCGGTGGAGAAGGTTCGTTATAGCCTGTGGATTGATTTCTGCTGCAGATATCGAGATGCAGCAGATGATGCTCAGTAGAGTAAGTAGGTGTCTTTTCATGATAGTATGATGATTTGTTTCTTTTGTCAGTTAAGCTATTGGTATAGTTTGTAGGTGGTACGTAGCACGCGGAATTCTGTGCGGCGATTCTGTGCGTTGCAGATTTCCTGTTGCTCCTCTGGTAGGGTGAGGATATACTCCTCGGTAAGCATGCCGCCCTCCTTCATGAATGGGTGCTTCTCGGCCATCTTGCGTGTGATGGTTTTGGGTGTGCTCTCGCCATAGCCCTTGGGTACGAGACGGTCAGCCTCGATGCCTTGCGATATGAGGTAGTTGACCACCGACTCGGCTCGGCGTTGTGAGAGTCGCTCGTTGTACTCGTCGCGTCCCTTGTAGTCGCAGTGGGCACCTAGCTCGATGACAGTGCCTGGATTATCAGCTAAGAGGCGTACCAGCTCGTCCAAGGCGGCGGTAGAGGATTCGGTAAGCTCAGCCGAGTCGAACTTATAGAAGATATTGTCTATGAGCACTGGTTTGGTGATGGATGAGAGGGGAAACTGAAGCACGTACTCACGGTCCTCTACGGTGCTGTCGGTCATCAGCTCCTGCTTGTAGTTGAGGTATCCGTTGCAGGTGCCCAGCATCACGTAGCTCACGCCGGGGGTGAGGCGCTTCTCGAACGAACCGTCTGTCTTCACGTTCAGCTTCTCGTTGGTGCCATCGTTGCCGATGAGGTATACGATGCTTTCTGTCAGTTCGTAGCCATCCTTCTCGTATACCCAGCCTGTAAGGGTGTGTACGGTTTCGGGCAGGTAGAATGAGTAGATGTGGTCCCAGCCTCGTGCATCGCCGCGATTGCTGCTGAAGTAGCCGCGGGTGAGCTCGCCCTCGAAGGTCATGCCGAAATCGTCGTTGGGTGAATTTACGGGAGCTTGCAGATTGGTGATGCTCCATCTGTTCTCTTCATCCTGTGTGGCGCAGTAGATATCGAGTCCGCCCATGCCGTGGTGACCGTCGGAAGAGAAGTAGAGGTCGCCGTTAGGGCGGAAGGTGGGGAACATCTCATTGCCTTGGGTGTTGATGGCTGCTCCCAGATTCTCTACACCGCCAAACCCGTCGCCGGTGATGGCAATGCGCCAGATGTCGAGTCCGCCCATGCCGCCACTCATGTCCGACACGAAGTAGAGCCAGGCTCCATCGGGTGAAACCGCAGGGTGGGCAAACGAGGAGAGCGTGTCCTTTACCAGTTCGCACAGTGTGGGGGCACTCCAGGATGCGTCCGAACGAGTTGATTTAAAAATCTGTGCTGCACGGGGCGACTCGCCGTCGATGAGGCAGCGGGTGAAGTACATCGTTTTGAAGTCGGGCGAGAAGGCACAGGCGCCATCTTCGTATTCGCTGTTCACCTCGCCCTCCAGTGGCTCAGGCTTTTGCCAGTTGCCCTTCTCGTCCTTGGTGGAGAAGAAGAGGTCGGGGGCTTTCAGTCCCGTGATGAGGCTCTTGTCTTCTCCTAAGGCCTTGTCTCGGGTGGAGGTGAAGAAGAGCTGCGAGTGGTCCTCACTGCCATATACGGGCGAGTATTCGCTGCGTCGTGAGTTGAAGAAGGTCTCCTTCTTTACGGTGTATCGGGTGGGATTCTTTTTCCATACGGGAGCCGTTGCGCATGCCTTGCGCCCATTGATGGCCGTCGTGTCTGTGGGGTTCCAAGCCAGGTAGATGTCATAGTTGCCGATTGCTGCCTTGTATTCCCCTTTCTCCAATTGCAGGTCGGCCATGTGCTTATACATTATGCTGTCGGGGTAGTTGTAACGTATGGCATTGCGGTATGCAGCCATCGCCTTGGCATTCATATTGATAAGGCGGTAGCACTCAGCCGTCTTGAATGCCCGTTCGGCCCGCTTGTCCTTCTGCTTGGCCTCTGTCTTCGAGTATGCCTTCTTGTACAGCGCTGCCGCCTCGTGATACTCGCCCAATGCATAACTCTGGTCGGCCTGGCGCAAGATACTCTCTACGCCACAACTGCTGAGCAGCAGGCAGAGTAGCAGGTAATATATATAATGTATATAGTGGGCAAGTTTCATACCTTATTTAAACTGCCGATGGGGCAATTTATTGTATGCGTCGTGGAGTATTATCCGAGAGAACCTGATGGACGATGTCGGCCACCATCTGTTTCAGCTCGGCAATAAACTGCTTGGCATCGTACTTGCGGGCTTCGATGTCGCGCAAGCGCTTCTCCCATATACCCGTCAGTTCGGCACTCTTGAGCAGCTCTTCGCGGATGAGGCTGATGAGCTCGATGCCGGTGGGGGTGGCCACGAGGTTCTTCTTCACCTTGGTGACGTAGTTGCGCTTGTAGAGGGTCTTGATGATCTCGGCACGGGTGGCGGGGCGCCCTATGCCGTTCTCCTTCATGGCATCGCGCAGTTCTTCGTCTTCGACGGTCTTGCCCGCCGTTTCCATAGCACGCAGGAGGGTCGCCTCGGTATAGTATTTGGGCGGAGTGGTGGTCTTTTCTTGCAGTTGGGGGGTGTGAGGCCCCGATTCTCCTTTTCGGAAAGCAGGCAGCGTCTTCTGCTCTTCGGTTTCGTCATCGGTTTTCTCTTTGGCAAAGACTTCGCGCCATCCTTGCGCCAATATCTCGCGTCCCGTCACCTTAAAAGATATATCGCCCGCGCACGCGAGGACGGTGGTGTTAGCCACTTGGCAAGGCGGATAGAACGCCGCAATAAAACGCAGGGCAACCATGTTATAAACCTTGCGCTCCAGATCGGTGAGGTTGTCGGGGCGTTGCCCAGTAGGGATAATAGCATGGTGGTCCGTGACCTTGCTATTATCAAAGACCTTCTTGGACTTGGGCAGACTGCCTGCGCCTTTGCCGCCATCGGCCTTGAGAGGAAGGAGCGGTGCGACCTGTGGGAAGTAGTCCTGAATACCGCGCAGAGTGGCAGGCACCTTGGGATAGATATCATCGCTAAGGAAAGTGGTATCTACACGAGGATAGGTGGTAACATGCTTCTCATAGAGACTCTGGATGATCTTAAGTGTATCATCAGCTGATAGGCCGTAGCGTTTATTGCACTCCACCTGTAGGGATGTCAAATCAAAGAGGCGTGGAGCATACTCCATACCTTTCTTTTTCTCCACAGAGGTAATCTCTAGCGGAAGATCCTTGATAGAATCAACAAGTTTCTGTCCTTGTTCAAGTGAAGTAATGGCATACTCATCTTCTTCTACAGGCTCAAGTCAGTATCCTCACATGTACTGGGATGATGATTTTTTAGCCTGGCAGGGCTATCTAACCAACGACGGAAGCGATAAATCATCTTCATCAAAATATACAGTTTCCAGTGCCCCTAACAGCTGGGCTCCGACAATCA
>CANBEE010000069.1 GCA_947367415.1 uncultured Bacteroidales bacterium | reverse complement strand
TCCCCGAACGCATCGTAGCCAGAGGTGATGACGCGGTCGCCGGGCTGGAGGCCGTCGATGACTTCGTAGTAGAGCGGGTTTTGGCGAGCCACGCTGATGGCGACGCGTGTGGCGCGTGTGCCCTCGGCGTTGAGGCGGTATATCCAGCGGCCGCCGGTGTAGGGGTAGAAGTTACCCTTGGGCACGAGCACGGCAGGCACGGCCGAGGAGAGCTCGATCTTCGTCTGGTAGCTCTTGCCGATGCGGGCATTGTCGGGCACGGAGTCGGCAAAGAGCATCTCGATGGAGAAGGTGCCGCCGCGCACCTCGGGCACTATCTTGCTGATGACGAGGCCGTAGTCCTTGTCCTCGTAGTTGATGGTGGCGGGCTGGCCCTGCGTGAGCTTGTCCACGTAGTATTCGTTGAGCTGTGCCGAGAGCTTGTAGCGGTCCATGATCTTGACCTCGCCCACCTCGGTGTTGGCACCAATCTGCTTGCCGGGTGTGACGTCGATGCTGCTAAGCTGTCCGCTGATGGGCGCTGTGATGATGAGGTCGGAGAGTCGCTCGATGCTGCGCTCGAGCACCTTCTGCTGCGAGGCGAGGTCGGCTTCGAGCATCTCGCGGCGGATGACGTTCATCGCCGAGTCTTGCAGGAGGCTCTTCATCTGCAGTTCGGCCGACTGCTTGCGGTAGGTATACTCGTCCTCGGCCAGCTCCAGCTCGGCCTTGCTCTTGATGCCCATGCGGTACTCTTCGCGCGAGAGCGTGATCTGCTTCTCCAGTCGGCGCAGGTCGTAGGCCGTCTGCAGTGTCTGCTGGCGCAGGGTGAGGCTCTGCTGCTCCATCTGTATGAGGCGTTCGCGGTAGGAGTTGTACTGCTTGCTGTAGGCGTCGCGCTGGTCGTCGATGGCGCGTTCGAGCTGTGGGTTGGTGAGTATCATGATGGTGTCGCCCTGGCGGAGCATGCTGCCCTCCTCGGCCACGATGCGCTCCACGATGCCTGCCTCCTGGGTGTTGACCTTGATGGTCTGTATGGGCTGCAGGGTGCCGTCGGCGTTGACGTACTCCACGAAGTCCATCTGCACCACCTCGGCGATGCGCACCTCGGAGGCGTTGACACGTAATTTACTGGGGCCGAAGGCTGTGAACAGCAGGCCGATGACTAACACGAGGAACAGTGCGCCGGCAATGAGATAGGCGCGGTACTTGACGTACCATTTCTTGGGGGCTAATTGGATGTCCATATCATTATTCTATTTCTTTATAATTATATTCCAGCGGCATATCGTGCTCAAAGTCGTAGCGCGTGAGGCTGCGTAGCGTGTAGTAGAGACGCCAGTAGGTGGCCAGTGACGATACGTAGCTACGGTAGGCGCTGTCCTTCTCGCTGATGGCCGAGTTGAGGTCGAGGATGGTGCTCTTGCCCATCACGTAGAGCTGGCGGGCCACGTCGTAGCGGTGGGCGGCAGTCTCCATGGTGCGGTGGGCAATGTCGACACGGCGTGCCTGGAGGTTAAACTGCTTCACCACGAGCTGCACGTTCTGCTCGAAGGCTATCATGCGCTGGTCCATCTGTGTGTTCACCAACTCGAGGTTCGAGCGGGCCACGCGCACCTGTCCGCGCCCCTTGCCCCAGTCGAGGATGGGGAGGCTGAGGCTCACGCTCACGTACTGCTCGTCGAGCAGGTCGTTGTAGCTCTTTTGGAAGTCGTCGCCCGTCTGTGCCAAGCCCAGTTGCAGGTAGATGTTGGCCTTGAGGCCCGCGTTGGCCTTGGCGTAGGCGAGGTTGCTCTCGCCCTGTATGCGCTGGCGCTTCATATACTCTATGTCGGGGTTGTTCTCTATGGCGAGTGCCATGGCCTCGGCCAGCGGCACGTCGAACTGCGGCACACTGTCGTCCGTCACCACCGTCAGCTCCACCTCGTCCTTGATGTTGAGGTAGCTGCGCAGGTTGTCGGCGGCATTGTCTACAGAGATTTGTGCGCTCAGTACGTTGGCCTCCTCGTTGAGCTTGCTCACCTCGAGCTGCAGCAGCTCGTTCTCGGTGATGGTGCCTATGTGGTAGCGGCCCAGGGCAAAGCGGTAGAGCGTGTCGGCAGCAGCCTGGTTGGTGAGGGCAATCTCGAGGTTGGTCTGCGCCGAGGCCAGCTCGAAGAAGTAGTTTGAGGCCTGTGCCGCCACCAGTTCCATGGTTTCGGCATACTGCTTGCGGGCTTCGCGGAAGCGCACCGGCTCGATGCGGCGGTCCCACTTCAGCGAGTTGTAGCCGAAGAGGCTCTGCTGGTAGGTGAGGTAGAGCGGCTGCACGTTGTAGGTGGTGCTGCGCGTGCCCAGCAGGTCGAGGCGACGAGCGGTGCTGCTCACCTGGAACGTACCGCCGGTGAACCATACGTTCTGCGTCACCGCCAGCGAGAGGTCGGTCTTCACGTTGTTCTGCTTCACATACGACACCGAGCCGTCGCCCATGGTCACGTAGTCGGTACTCCTATTTAAATAAGGATTGCTGGCCAGCGATAGGGCGGGCAGGTTGCTGGCGCGGTAGTTGCGGTAGCTCCAGTAGGCCGACTTGTAGGTGTTGCGTGCCGACACGGCATCGGGCGACTCCGTCTGCGCCATGCCGATGACCTCGGCAAGCGTCAGCGTGCGCTCCGACTGCGCCTGTAGTCCGAGGGGCAACAGGGTCAGTGTGGTGATAAGGATTCGTTTACTCAGTTTGTTCATGTTTATATTTTGTTTTGTTTTTTTCCTCTGCGAAGTTAAATCTTCGTGCAAGCATACTCACAAGAAAAAATCAACAAAATGCTTTTTTTGATGAAAAGTGTCCAATTTTTTGACACTTTTCGTCTGCAGCCATCGATTTTTCCCTGTTTTTAGGGGTTATTCTCTGATTTCGGGGTATCTTTGTAGGGAAGAGAAGATAAAGGGAATAAGAGGTAGATAAATGGAGTTAAATGTTCTTGCGCGCGTAAAAAACTATAGGCTTTTATCTCCAAGGAGCGAAGCGACTAACTCCTTTTGACTCCCTTTAACAACATGAAAAAAATATGATTGACGCAAAGGTTATAGTCATTGACGACAATGCTGCTGTGCTGAAGACCATGGGCATCGTGCTCAAGGGAGCCTTCTCCAAGGTGGTGACCGTGGAGGACCCACAGCTAATACCCGCACTCATTGCTGCAGGTGACGTGGATGCCGTGCTGCTCGACATGAACTTCGGGACGGGACGGCTCGATGGACAGGACGGACTCTTTTGGCTCAATCGCATCAAGCAACGCAGCGGACTGGACAATCCGCCGTCGGTGGTGCTTATCACTGCCTTTGGCGATGTGCCATTGGCCGTGGAGTCGCTCAAGCAGGGAGCCGACGACTTCGTGCAGAAGCCGTGGAACAACGAGCGCCTGATACAGACACTGACCGAGGTGATAGAGAAACGGCATAACACCTTGCCTGATGACATGAGTGTGGTGCATGCCTATATACGTTCGCTCGTAAAGCGGTACTCGTCGACCTACTTCCGCCCCGAGCCAGAGGTTACCGATGATGCGATGGCGCTGTTGGTGAGGATGGCATGTGACGGTGAGTTTGGCCGACTGGAAGAGACCATCGAACGCACCATACTGCTGTGCCCCGATACGCAGTGGACGTGCGACATCATACTGCCTGTAGAGGGTGGGGAAGGACGTTCTACACTGACACTCGAGGAGATGGAACAGCAGTTTATAAGCACTGCATGGGAGGACTCGGGCCGTAACCTGTCGTCCGTGGCACAGAAACTCGGCGTAAGCCGCCAGACATTATACACTAAACTGAAGAAATATGGAGTCATCCGTTAATCGGCACTTTACGCTGCACCTCATAGGAGCATTGCTCAGCCTGCTGCTCTCATACACGCTGCTGCTATACCTATTTATATATATAGATGATAAGCGGTGGGTGCTGACCTCGATACTGGCACTGGGACTGTCGGTGACGTGGCTATGCCGTGTGCTGCGTTTCCCCTTGCGTCAGATGCACTTCTTTCTCGGTGCCATCCGTGGACACGACCTTACCATGCGCTTCCCCACCTCCAAGGACCCGATGCTGGGACCTATAGGAGACGACATGAACCATATCCTGCAGCAGTACTGCGCCGAAAGTCAAGAGTTGGAGTGGCGCAAGAAACACTACGACCGCATGCTGCGTGTAATGACGCACGAACTGCGTAATACCGTGGCACCTATCCTCTCGCTTACGAAGGATGTGCTGAACCGTCCCGAAGAGTACGACCATGAGCGCATACACGAGTGCTTTACCATCATCAATGAGCAGGCCGAGGGCATCAATAGCTTCCTCGCCTCGTATCATCAGCTGACCAATGTGCCTGAGCCTGTGTGCCGTCATATCGTAGTCAAGGACCTCTTTGCCAAACTCGGTCGTCTGCTGCGCAATGAGACTGGATCGTGCGAACTGGAGCTCAACGCACCGGCCGAGATGCAACTCTATGCCGACCCCCATCTGCTGACACTTACCCTCATCAACCTTGTGCGCAATGCCGCTCAAGCGCTCGAAGGGTGCGACGAAGCACGTATTGAGGTGCGTGCCACACTGGCCGATGGCGTGCCCTACATTACGGTTACGGACAATGGGCCGGGCATTCCTGAGAATCGAATCGAACATGTGTTTGAACCCTTCTATTCCACCAAGAAGAATGGCTCGGGCATAGGTCTTGCCTTGGCATACCAGATCATGATGGCACATGGTGGCAGCATCACTGCCGTATCGCGCCCCAATGTTTGCACTACCTTTACGTTGCAGTTTGTGGATAGTATTCGAAAAAATGTTGTATCTTTGTAGGCGATGGATACGTACAAGACGATAGTAGCGCCGTGCGAGGGCGTGTTTACCGAAAAGCGTAGCAAGTTTATCGCTATGGCTTTCCCCGTGACTACGCTGGAGCAGATCAAGGAGCACCTTGCCGAGTGCCAGAAGAGGTACTTCGATGCGCGGCATGTGTGCTATGCCTATATGCTGGGGCACGAGCGGACGAACTTCCGCGCCAACGACAACGGTGAGCCGTCGGGCACGGCGGGGCGCCCCATCCTGGGGGCTATCAACAGCCGCGAGCTGACGGACATCCTCGTGGTGGTGGTGCGCTACTTCGGCGGCATCAAGCTGGGTACGGGCGGACTCATCGTGGCTTATAAGGCAGCAGCGGCCGAAGCGCTAGACGTGGCTGAGGTCATCGAGAAGACGGTGGACTTGACACTGGACGTGATGTTCGAGTACCCGATGATGAACGAGGTGATGCGCATCGTCAAGGAGGAGGGACCCACGGTGGTGGAGCAGGACTTCCAGATGGATTGCCGCATACGCCTGTCGATACGTGCTTCGCGCATGCCTCGCCTGCGCGAACGCTATGAGCAGCTGGCGCTGGAGACGGGACGCATCAGAATAGGGGAGGAGTAGACTGAAGAATCTCTGTGGGAATGTAAAATAATAATGGGCAGCTCAACTGACGTGAAGCTGCCCATTATTGGATAAATGTGTTTAAGTGTTTTAGCTAAAAAATTGGATATTGGTGTTTCTATCTTTCTTTATTTCTTGCTAGCATCATATCGAGCATTTAACCCTTCGATGATTTCATGGGTGATATTCATGTCGGTGTCGATATAAAGGATATTGTCTCCAATACGACTAAGGATGACATTGTATCCCTTTACTTTATTGTAGGCCTTGATATATGTATTGATTGAGTCGCGGAAGATTACATTGTTCTTGTTGTTCTCAATTGCGAGCTCATTGCTCAGGCGCTCCTGCAAATCTTCCAGATCTTGACGCTTCTTCAAGATGCGGTTCTGCTCAGACTCGGCTCTCTCGCGAGTGGCAAATGCATTATTGTTAAGCTTACGCTCAAACTCTTCAAAGTCAGATTGCAGGCTCTTGGCCTTCTCGTTGAGTGTGGCACGAACGTTTTCTTCTTTACGTATCATCTCCTCGTTAAGTTGTATCCACAATTTATAGCTCGTGAGAAGAGTGTCAATGTCTACATAAGCAATCTTTAATGCAGGAGTGCTGTCGCATGCAGCGTGAGACTCTACGGTTGTTGCTTGTTGGGGCGTGTTTGCGCATTGAGTGAATGTCAGCACAAAAGCTGATGCACAGAGTGCAGTTGCGATAATTTTTTTCATTGTTTGTATCTATTATTTAGTCATTCATTGTCTGAAGCGTAACGTCTGCTTTCCTTCACTGCCATTTTGTTTTCGCGCTGTGCCTGTTTGTCTTGAGTCTGTGCGCTGGTGATTCCTCGCTCACGTAAGTGTTTGTTGCCGCAGACATGGGTATTAGGAAAACGCCCTCCTTTCTTAAACAGAATAGTAACAGACATTAACACCATGCAAACTGCAATTATTAGCAGAGAAATTAGGAATAAACGTACCATTTTCTTATTTTTGCGCTGCGAAGATTTTTACCTCTCTTCAAAAGCGAATGCAAAGATACAACAAAACGAGCAAAACACAAATATAGTTTGATGTTTTTCAGCGAGTGCAACGTATCTTAACGATTTGTCGCTTTGAAGGTAATATTTATCTTTTCAATGTGTATAAACTAAAGTAATATGATGAAAATGAAGACAGAAAACTTGAAACCAGCAGCCCTGTTCGGCTATTTTGAAGAAATTTGCGGTATACCTCGTCCCTCAAAGCATGAGGAAAAGATGACCGCATACCTGAAGGCTTTCGGCGAGTCTCGCGGATTGATCACCAAGGTCGATGAAGCCGGCAACGTCGTTATCAGTAAACCAGCTACTCCCGGTATGGAGAATCGCAAGACCATTATCCTGCAGTCTCACATGGATATGGTATGTGAAAGCAACAAGGGAGTGAACCATGATTTCCTTGCCGACCCCATCCATCTCGTTGTTGATGGTGAATGGCTCAAAGCAGAGGGTACTACACTTGGCGCTGATAATGGCATCGGTGTGGCTGCAGCTTTGGCTGTACTTACTGATGACACTATCAAGCACGGACCTATCGAATGTGTATTTACAGTAGACGAGGAAACTGGTCTTACTGGTGCCAATGCCATGCAGGGTGGTTTTATGAATGGCGACATCCTGCTCAACCTCGACTCCGAGGATGAGGGAGAAATTTTCATTGGCTGTGCTGGTGGTGTACGTACCGATGCTACATTTAAATATAGCGAAGTGAGTGTGCCTGAGGGTTACTTCCATTTCAAGGTAATTGTTAACAACCTTCTCGGTGGGCACAGTGGCGATGATATCAACAAAGGACACGCCAATGCCAACAAAGTGCTTAACCGCTTCTTGCTTGCTACAGCAGAGAAGTACGACCTCTACCTTACCTATATCGAGGGAGGCAACAAGCATAACGCCATTCCTCGCGAAGCCTGCGCCCTATGTGCTGTGCCCATGAAGGATAAGGAAAGCGTGCGTGTAGACTTCAATGTGTTTGCTTCAGAGGTAGAGGCCGAGTATGCGGCCATCGAGACCAAGGCGCAGTTCACCATGGAGTCAACAGATGTCACCTCTACTGCCATGGATAAGGATACCATGCTTCGTCTTCTGCGTGCCCTCCATGGAGTATTCAATGGCGTGTTTGCCATGAGCAACGATGTCCCCGGATTGGTAGAGACATCAAGCAACCTTGCCTCTGTGCGTATGGCCGAAGGTGAGGTGAAGATAGTACTTTCGCAGCGTAGTTCAGCAGCTTCGGGCAAGAAGGATGTGGCCGATAGTGTACGTGCCGTATTTGAGTTGGCTGGTGCTGAGGTTGAAGTGGGCGAAGGCTATCCTGGTTGGAAGCCCAATGCCAAGTCTGAGATTCTGCAGATAGCTATTTCTACCTACAAGCAACTCTTCGATAAGGAGCCCAAAGTGAAAGCCATCCATGCCGGTCTTGAGTGCGGCCTCTTCCTGGAGAAGTACCCACACTTGGATATGATATCCTTCGGCCCCACAATGCGTGGCGTCCACTCACCCGACGAGCGCCTGCTCATTCCTACTGTTGCCCTTTGGTGGCAACACCTGGTAGCTGTCATAGAGGCTGCTCCGGTGAAGTAAAAACTCCCTATCTTAAATAGAAGTAGTATTAATAATAACCAAACAATGAAAAAAACATTAATTGCTATGGCCATAGTTGCCTTGACTGCATGTAATGCAAAGCACGACAATCCCGTGCTGGCCGATTCGGCACTGCCCTTTGGCGCTCCCGAGTTTGCCAAGTATCAATCGACCGACTACGAAGCTGCCTTCATGGAGGGCCTTGCCGAGCAGCGTGCCGAGATCGACGCTATCGTAGCCCAAACAGAGGCTCCCACCTTTGACAACACCATCGCTGCACTTGAGCGCAGTGGTAAGAAGCTGGCCAAGGTGAGCGGTGTATTCTACAACCTCAACGAGACCGATGCCGATGATGTAATGCGCGAGACAGAGAAGAAGCTGTCGCCCATCCTCACCGAGCACAGCGCCTATATGACGATGAACGAGGCGCTCTTTGCCCGTGTGAAGGCGCTCTACGACACCAAGGCTTCACTGGGCCTCACTCGTGAGCAGGAGATGGTGCTCGACAAGTACTACCGTATGTTTGTGAAGGGTGGTGCCCTGCTCGATGCCGAGAAGAAGGCACAGCTCATGGAAATCGACAAGCAGCTCTCACTGGCCAGCATTGAGTTTGGCGAGAATGCCTTGGCCGAGACCAACGCCTTCGAGCTCGTCATCACCGATGAGAAGGACCTCGCTGGTCTGCCCCAAAGCTCCATCAACGCTGCTCGCGAAGCCGCTCAGGCAGCCGGCAAGGAGGGATGGCTCTTCACCCTGCACAAACCCAGCTGGATTCCCTTCCTGCAGTATGCCGACAACCGTGAATTGCGCAAGCAGATGTACCTCGGCTACATCAACCGTGGCGACAACAACAACGAGAATGACAACAAAGCTGTCATCGCCCGCATCCTCAAGCTGCGTCAGCAGAAGGCTCAGCTCTTTGGCTACGAAACTTTTGCTCAGTATCAGCTCGAGGACAAGATGGCCAAGACTCCCGAGGCTGCCTATAACCTCCTTATGACTATCTGGAATGCCGCACTGCCCAAGGCTAAGGCCGAGGCTGCCGAGCTGCAGAAGATGATGGATGCCGAGGGTAAGGGCGAGAAGCTTGAGGCTTGGGACTGGTGGTACTATACCGAGAAGCTGCGCGAAGCTAAGTATGCGCTCAGCGAGAGCGAGCTGCGTCCCTACTTCTCACTCGACAACGTGCGCAAGGGTGCCTTCATGGTATCGGAGAAGCTCTTCGGCATGAAGTTCCGTCCTATTGAGGGATTGGATGTGTACCATCCCGAAGTGGAGACCTTCGAGGTACTCGATGCCGACGGCTCACATCTCGCACTCTTCTACACCGACTACTTCCCCCGCGCCACCAAGCGTGCCGGTGCTTGGATGAACAATATCGTGGATGCATCAAACATCGACGGTGAGAATCAGCGCCCGATGATTGTCAACGTGGGCAACTTCACCCGTCCCACAGGTGACACTCCCTCACTCCTGACCATCGACGAGACCCGCACCCTCTTCCACGAGCTTGGTCATGCTCTCCACGGATTCCTCACACAGACCAAGTATCCTTCGGTGAGCGGTACCAGCGTAGCCCGCGACTTCGTGGAGCTGCCCTCACAGATTATGGAACACTGGGCTATTGAGCCTGAGGTAATGAAAATGTATGCCCTCCACTACGAGACCGGCGAACCCATCACCGATGAGCTCATCGCCAAGATGCAGGCCACTTCATCATTCAACTCTGGCTTCGAGACTGTGGAACTCGTAGGTGCTGCCCTGCTCGATATGGAATATCACATGCTTACTGACTATACTGGCTTTGAGGCAAATGCTTTCGAGAAGTCTGTAGCCGACAAGATCGGTCTCATCCCGCAGATTGCGTTCCGCTATCGCGGTCCCTACTTCAACCACGTGTTCAGCGGTGGCTATGCCGTAGGTTACTATAGCTACCTGTGGGCTGAGGTGCTCGATGCCGACGGCTTCGAGGCATTCAAGGAGAAGGGTATCTTTGACGAGGCTACAGGTCGTAGCTTCCGCAAGAATATCCTCGAAATGGGTGGCAGCGAAGAGCCCATGACACTCTACAAGCGTTTCCGTGGTGCAGAGCCCAACCCCGAGGCACTGCTCCGTAACCGTGGACTGATAGATTAAATCCTATAGAACCCATCAATAAAGAGACGCGCGAGGCAATCACCTCGCGCGTCTCTTGCTAATAACGAAGCACAAAGAGTAAAACTGTCTTATACTGCTATAGGTAGACACATTTACTAACAATAAAAATGTGTAAGCAGTATGCTTAAGAAATGGCAACATTACAGTGAAGAAGAATGTCTTTGTATTTTTCGTGATTACTACAATTCAGGGATGAGCAAACGTCAATGTATGATCAAATACGGTTTGCTCAGCCATAGCACCCTGAATAGTTGGCTTCGCAGGTACGAATCTCATCCTGAATTATTATCTTTGCGTCCAGAAGCAATCGAAGAGGATATGGCAAACCGTGACAAAGAGAGCTACAAGGAAGAGAACGCAGCGTTGAAGAAGCACATCAAGGAACTGGAGAAGGCTTTGGCGTTCTCCAAGTTGGAAACCGAGGCCCGCGACCTTCTTATAGACAAGGCGGAGTCCTACGTCAACATCCCGATAAGAAAAAAAATCTGGGGCCAAACAGTGACGTAACTGGTGGAGGTCCGCGGCCTGAAGGTCGCCCTCTCATGCCGTCTGTTTGGCCATACCCGTCAGGCCTGGTTCCAGTCCAGGGCTGACATCGCAGCTGAAGTCGAACGTGAAAGGCTCCTGCTGGAGAATGTACGCGAAATCCGTCAGGAGGATCCGCGCATCGGATGCTACAAGCTGTGGCTCATGCTGTGTGACATCTACGGCAGGGACAAGATGATGGGTAGGGACAGTTTCTTCGCTCTCCTGCGCCGTCATGGACTGATGCTCCCTCCTCCCAAACCGCGCCATACGACCAACTCCAACCACCGCTACCACAAGTGGAAGAACCTCATACACGGCCTTGAGCCTATGGTGGCCAATCAGTTGTGGGTGGCTGACATCACCTACATCATGCTCAACAACGGAGACGTATGCTATCTGCATCTGATAACTGACGCCTATTCCCGTATGATTGTCGGATGGGAACTGGCTGACACGCTGCGTGCCGCCATTATCATAAAGGCGCTCGAACAGGCCATATCACAAGCTGGTGGCGTATCCTTGGAAGGGTTGATACATCACTCTGACCGTGGCGTACAGTTCTGCTGTGACGACTATGTGGGAACACTCAAGGAACATAAAATCAAGATCAGCATGACCGAGGACTATAACCCTACGGACAACGCCATCGCAGAGCGTGCCAACGGTATAATCAAGACCGAAACCGTCTACTCGATGAAGACCTTCAACGGTCTGGAACACGCAAGGAACGTAATCGGAAGATTCATCCATTTCTACAACTACCGCAGGCCACATATGAGCATCGGATACAAGATACCGGCTGTGGCGCATATGGAGACAG
>CANBEE010000068.1 GCA_947367415.1 uncultured Bacteroidales bacterium | reverse complement strand
TATCGCAGAGATTAAGCAAGAACTTCGTCGTGCATACGCATTGAAGATTAGCTATGCTGCAACCCAACGTACTTCTTACTAATCAATAGATCTAATACACAAGTATCCCTCGCACATATGTGTGGGGGATATTTTTTATCCTCTTATAAGCAGTTGTGAGGTGTGATGAAAGTGGGGAGTGGTAACGGAGTGGTATCGGAGTTGGTAGAAGGGGAGGGAACTCTTGTGACCTTTGGAATGTCACGAAAGACCTTTCTTCACTGCGTTACGTAAGCTCTAGTGACTTTTGGATGTCACGAAAGACCTTTCTTCACTACGTTACGTAAGCTCTAGTGACTTTTGAGATGTCACGAAAGACCTTTCTTCACTGCGTTACGTAAGCTCTTGTGACTTTTGAGATGTCACGAAAGACCTTTCTTCACTACGTTACGTAAGCTCTTGTGACCCCGGTGGGATTCAAACCCACGACCTTCAGAACCGGAATCTGACGCTCTATTCAGCTAAGCTACGGAGCCATTCGAGGTGCAAAATTAATAAATAATTCACAATTCACAATTCACAATTCACAATTATTGCCGCATGACAATGTTTTTTGCCTTTACGCATGTTTCGTCTGACCAAAATAGACTATCTTTACCATGATTTGTGAAGATACTTACACTCGCTTAGATAAATATTCAAGTAAACTTGATATTTCTCGCTCGTTTATTCGTATCTTTGTCCATTGTATTGCAAAACGAAAGCTAAAGATGAGTTATTTGATAAAACCTGATGGCTACAAGCCCGTGTTGGACCTCAAGCAGACAGAGTTGGCCATCAAACAGATAAAGGAGTTTTTTCAGCAGAACCTCTCCACAGAGTTGCGCCTGAGACGCGTAACAGCTCCCCTCTTCGTCCTACAGGGATTGGGTATCAATGATGATCTCAATGGAGTGGAACGTGCCGTGACATTCCCCATCAAGGACCTTGGCGATGCACGTGCCGAGGTGGTACACTCACTGGCCAAATGGAAACGCTTGACATTGGCCGAATATGGTATACCCCAAGGATATGGTATCTACACCGACATGAACGCCATTCGTGCCGATGAGGAGCTGGGCAACCTGCACTCTCTATACGTTGACCAGTGGGACTGGGAGCGCGTCATCGGTGAGGAGAACCGCAATGTAGAATTCCTGAAGAAGATTGTTGAGCGCATATATGCCGCCATGCTGCGCACCGAATATATGGTATATGAAATGTACCCAGCCCTGAAGCCCTCGTTGGCTGAGGAGATACACTTCATCCATGCCGAGGAGCTGATGCAGATGTACCCAGAACTCACCCCGAAAGAGCGCGAACATGCCATTGCCAAGAAATATGGTGCTGTGTTCATCATTGGCATTGGTGGCAAGCTTAGCAATGAAGAGCCACACGACAATCGTGCCCCTGACTATGACGACTGGTCGACCCCGAACAGCGATGGATACAATGGATTGAATGGTGACATCATCGTATGGAACGAACTGTTGGGACGCTCTTTCGAACTCTCTTCCATGGGTATTCGCGTGAGCAAAGAGGTGATGCAGGAGCAGCTACGCCTCACCGGCAAGGAGGAGCGCTCCTCACTCTACTTCCACCAGCGCATCTTAAACGACACGCTACCTCTCTGTATTGGTGGCGGTATCGGGCAGTCACGCCTATGTATGCTATTCCTGAAAAAGGCACATATCGGAGAAATACAATCAAGCATATGGCCCGAGGAGATGAGAGCTGAGTGCAAGGCAGCAGGAATACCTTTGATTTAAGCAATATGAATGTACGCATAGAGGAGAGTTGGAAGCAGCGTTTGGCCTGTGAGTTTGAAAAGGAATATTTCGTGAAGCTCACAGAGTTTGTACGTGCAGAATATTCGCGCACGACCATCTACCCGCCAGCACGCCTGATTTTCAACGCTTTCGACCACTGCCCCTTCGACAAGGTCAAGGTAGTCATCATCGGGCAGGATCCCTATCATGGTCCGGGCCAAGCGCACGGACTATGCTTCTCCGTTGCAGAAGGTGTGCCCAATCCTCCTTCATTGCAAAACATCTTCAAGGAGATACAGAGTGACCTTGGTAAGCCTCTTCCACCCAATGGAGACCTCACCCGCTGGGCCAATCAGGGGGTATTGCTGCTCAATGCCACCCTCACCGTACAGGCTCATCAGGCAGGCTCGCACCAGCGCCGAGGTTGGGAAGAGTTTACCGATGCGGCAATACGCACACTCGCTAAAGAGCGCGAGCATCTGGTATTCATTCTTTGGGGCGCCTACGCACAGAAGAAGGGTGCTTTCATTGACCGAGCTAAACACTTGGTGCTCACCTCAGCACACCCCTCACCTCTATCAGCCTACAATGGTTTCTTTGGCAACAAGCACTTCAGTCGCGCCAATGAGTATCTCGCAGCACATGGCGCAGCTCCGATAGAATGGTAATTTTGAGGAAAAGGGAAGAGGGAAAAGTGAAGCTTCTCAATGTACACCTATCAGGACGACAAACTTTTAACTCTTAACTCTTCACTTTTAACTCTTAATACCAATCCACATTTCCACCGGCACTACTGCGCTGGTCATACTTGAGAGCATCGGCCAGCATTGCCGAGTTTGCACGAATAGAGAAGTTATAAGAGGTGTACGGCTTGAGAACCACACCACATGACATGCTGAAGCAGTGAAGATCGCGCGAGATATTCATCGTGGTGGTTGTCAGCTCCTTGTCATCAAAGTCCCAACCTGAGGAGAAGCTCATGTTCCATTTATTGGAAATCTTGATGTTACCCGAGAAGTTCATGTTCTGCGTCAGCTTATAGGGATAGCGCATGGTTCTCTCATTGATTTTTCCTGCTGTATTTTCACGCATACTTACACCATACGACACGGAGAACGACCAAGGAATCTTGAAGGCCATATAGCCATCCTCATCAATCTCCATACCATCACCCGAGGTCTTACTGCTCGACTTATTGTCGCGTTCACCCTTGTTGGGAGCAGCCTGAGCGGTACCTCCACCTTGGGCATCGGCACCCTCTTCAGACTCCTCTTCGGGATTGAGCAGCTTGTCGATGGTTTCCTTCCACTTCTTCCAGGTACCATTATTAAAGGTATATGAGAAGTTCTGGCTCATACCCTGAAAGCGGCCAAAACGTCCATACGACCATTCAGTATGGTCACCGACTACCACACGTCCACTCTCATTGAACTCATAAGCGTAAGTAGCCCACACGGAGTTAAGGCTGAAGGTATAGTTCTTTGTCAGTTTCAAGCGAATACGGGTCGACAAGTTACTCCAAGGTTTGGTCTTTGCAGCCATATTGTAGGAGATACTGGCACCCAGCTCATCGATAAGGCTAATCTTACGTACACCAGTAGAGTCACGGTCTGTCTTGACCTTCATCTCCACGTTGTTCGACATATCCATATTGATACTTCCCGAGCGTCCCTTACCCGGCACACCATAGAGCGAACCAGCATAGGGAGAGTAGTCTACAGTGCGAACCTCACCCTTCGAATCGGTATAGGTATACGACTTATAGTAGCCATACCTGGAGTCTCCAAAATCAGGTGTGAGCGTATAGCTTACCGAGGGAGTGAAGACGTGACGAATCATCTGCACCTTGTCGCCAAAGATTGCTTTAATGGGTTTGTAGAAACCATACAGCTTGGTATTGGCACTCACCGCAAGGTTGTAGTTATATACGCGGTTGAAGCCATACGTTGTATCCTGCCGTTCACGCATACGCTCCTCGTCCCATGAGCGATCCACCTTATAGGTATACCAACGCTCCGTATAGTTGAACGAGGGAGTGACATTGATATATTTGAATGCCGTGAACGTGGCGCTGATGGGAATGCTGTGCTTCATACCGTTACGCCAGTCTGTAAAGATATTCTTTTGCAGAATCTCATTCTCCTTAGCCGTGATACTATTGCTCATAGAACCGGTATAAGTGAACGAAATCTTCTCATACCACTTCTCCTCGCCCATTGCTTTCTTGCGCTTGAAAGGATAGATACGGCTTACCGACCAGTTCAACGAGGGCAACGTAAGCGAGAGCGTAGAATCGCGCATATTTTGCGAGATGTTGAATGAGCTGGAGAGGTTCAGCTTTGCATCGGGAAAGTTACGTGAGTAACTGATACTTGAGGTACGTATACTCTGCGAGTTCAGCGCCGGATTATACATACTGGTGAGGTTGTTACGCTCATAGTTCGTAGTTGCGTAATTCACACTGGCCGAGAAGTTCTGATTGGGGTTTGCCTTGGCATCCTGACGGTGACTCCACACGATCTTAAAGTTCTTCGAAGCAGAATAGTCGGGCATGTTCTTCTCGCCCTTCTTGGTCACCATGTAGCTGAGGTTTATGTTACCTGAGAATTTGTAACGCTTACGATAGTTGGTAATAGAAGAGATACCCCAAGAACCTTTCGTGAAAATCTCACCGGTCAACTTCTGATCCAGATAATCACTGATTGCAAAGTAGTAACCACCATCACGGAGGTAGAAGCCTCGCTCCAACTCATCACCATATGAGGGCATGATAAATCCGGATGAATAATCAGAGGTAAAAGGGAAGAAGCCGAAAGGCAGCGCCAAAGGCAAGGGCACATCAGCCACGACCAACTGTGCCGGTCCGAATACAATATCCTGATTGGGGCGCATCTTGGCCATCGAGAGCGAGAGATAGAAGTGCGGATGTTCATGATCCTCACACGTGGTATAACGTCCTTTGCGGATATAGAACTCATCATTGGCACCCTTCTTCACGGTGTTGCTGGTCATATAGCCTTCGCCCTGCTGAGTGGTGACATTATTGATGAATCCTTTGCGTGACTTGAAGTTGTAGCTCATCGTCTCTGACTCGTAGGGGGTATTGCCATCGGCAAAGACAGGGCGCCCTGTCACGGTTCCCACAGAATCAGTCGTTCCCTGGGCATAAACACTAGATGTCTCCAAATCGATGGTGATTTCATTGGCCTTCAGCTCGATGCTCTGATAGTTGACCTGACCGTCACCATAGAGATAGGCATTACCGTTCTTGTACCACACCATGGAGTCTTTCGACTGGTAGATGACAGGAGCCTCCAAATCATCGCGTTTCTTTGTGGTATCATTGGCCAGCGTGTCCGACATGGCTACCATGGCTGTATCAGTAGGCTGCACGTCCGCATTCACAGCTGCGGAATCAGAGACCGCACCCGTACCCGCACGCCGCACTGCCCGCTGGGCCGACATGCCCTGAGAGAGTGCCACCAAAGAAATCAGCAATATGATATATTTGCGAAGTTTCACCAATGTCGTAAATTCTATTTAAAACGCAAAGATACAAATAAACGAGCGAGAAATATCAAGCTTGCTTGAATATTTTTCACAGCGAGTGCAACTTTATCTTCGCAGGAACCGCAAAGATAGAAAACAATCGGCAATTGGCAATTGACTATTGACAATTATTAAGAAGAAAAGCGCAGAAAACTGCGCTTTTAAGCCTCTCTGGCCGTGATTGGAGAGATCCTTCGCTATAAAAAGCATGTACACCAAGCATCAAACTTCACCAAGCCCTCTTCACCGAACTTTTCCAAGCTGCGGCGTGCCTGCTCTACACTCTTCTCCGACTCCAAGCGTGTCTTGGAGAAGAACTTGTCGGCAAAGCAGATAATCTGCTCCTCAATGCTCACAGGTTGCATATCACGATGAGGGAGCGGCAGTTGCTGGGCTATAATCTGCTGCAGTGTAAGTCCTGTCCCGGTATGGCGTTCACATACCAGAGCATGACGTTCCAAGCCCTCAGCACGCAGAATCTCAGCACCCAAGATTCCATGACAGATATAGGGTTCCTCCCCCACACAGGCTATCGCAGGTGCATTCACTCTGACAATACCGATATCGTGCAGAAGCGCAGCCTCCTCGATGAACTGCTCATCAGCCTGCAGCTCTGGATGGTTACGAGCTATCGCCAACGCTTTATCTGCCACTGCACGGCTATGCACCAAGAGTATATGCCTTAGTTCTTCCTCCTTACAATACTTATCTATAATCTCCAACGGATTCATTACTGCAGATTTTTCTATTACAATAGATTATCATTAATACAATAAAGGTTCATCAACACAACCCATGCACTATCAATCTTGTCATTCTGAGCAAAGCGAAGAATCTCATAATCAGAAACGCTATGAGATCCTTCGCTACGCTCAGGATGACAAAAATGAACTTTTATTCTTTTATATCATCATACTTACTTCACCACGACCATTGCCGCAGCACCACCTGCCTTGACTACATATACGCCCGGTGAGAGCGCTTTTGCAGAGCTGAGCTTCACGCCATGCATGGTGTATACATCAAAGTCATCACATCCGTCAACCAGAATGGCATTGTCCACCACATAGGGACGAATGGGAGCATTCACCTGAACAGCCTCAACGACCTCTATCGCTGTAGGTTCCGAAGTTCCTTCAGCACGAGAATACAGGACAACCCATCCGAGGTCATCCTTCATGGAGGTGATATTCAACTTGGTACCGTCAGAAGCATTCTTACGCGAAGAGTCGGTCACACGTCTGAAGCGTGCACCTACCGAATAGGCCACATCGCCCACCTTCTCTGTGATAGGATTACCCTGCCGGCGCACCATGGTAGCAGCATCATAGTTGCTGGTCTGCAGGTTGGCAAAGATATAGGGGTCGATAAACTTCAGCGTATCGGCACCGTAGGTGAAGTAGCAGGTACGAGGTGTAGCGCCATAGAGCTGTGTCTCGCTCTTGCCTGCAGCAATCATAAGTCCTTCGGCCTCATCCACGACACCAACACCGGGAGTGATAGCCAGGTAGCATACATTATGCTGGAGGGGACTGCGGCCACCTTCGTCCTCTACCATCACGATACACTTGAAGCCCGTATTGGTCACGTCGCGCACCTTGACAACCATCGGATTGTTCTTGAAGAGAGGCTTGCGGATATCCGTCAGGATAATTGGAGTAACCTCTTCGGGGAAGGGCTGCGCAAAAGTCACCTGACAAGTGTCGGTCATAGTAACCTTCACCACCCCGACCTCACAATCAAGGCCACTGAACTTATGATTACCCTCCATGATGGCCATAAAGGGAATCGTCTCCTGCTTGTCAAAGTCTTTGCTGCCCGAAGTGAGCCAAGGAAGTGGCTCGTAAGTAAAGGTACGTCGACCCACCTCGCTCAAGAGTGTACCTAGCTGCAAGGTAGTGTTTCCATTGCTCACGGCACCCATGAACACTGCGGGAGTCTCGGCAAAGCTTTCGGTGAAATTGATTGCCACGGCATTGGCGTCGAGCATAACTATTTCGCCATATTGCATCTGAGCTGTTCCCTGCACAGAGGACTTGGCAGCCTTGAACGTGGTAGATACACGCTCACTATTGTCGGCGGTGATATTGACAATGCGATACTCATACATGCCCGGCTCAGCGATGGTATCCACGTAGCTCAAGGTTGCGCTCTTGGCTGTCTGGTCCTTGGGTTCCACGATACCTACTGTGGCAAACAGTGTCTCGCCATCCTTCTTGCGCTGCACACGAATCTCATTGAGCATATCGAAGTTGGTATCCTTCCATGTGAGCTTGAAGGTCCCATCAGCCTGGTTCACCCACTTGCCTGCCAAATCTGTAGCAGCGGTATACACCACGCGGGGCACCTTCTCGTAAGCCTTGCGATAAGCCATTCCCGACTGCATGGTCTGGAAGTACTTACCCGTCAGCGACAGTTCACTTTCACCACGCAACAGTTTAGAGCAGTCGGCCTCACTGTTCCAATAGGCATAGCGTTCCACATAAGGTGAATTGTTGAGCGAAGCGAAGATGCCCTTCATGGCATCCAGATTCTTCTGCTGGTTTTCCTGCGAGAACTTGCGGTCAGTAGCAAAGATACCGTTATTGTTCCATGAAGCACCCCATACGAACTCCGAAATCCAGATAGGACGGTTGCCATACTTATTATAATAGTGCTGCATGTTGTCAAATCCGCTTGCCCAGTAGCAGTGGAGGTCGAGAATATCGCAACGCCAGCCACGTGCATCAATCTCGGCAATGAACTTGTCGAGGTGACTCCAGCTACCGTCGTGTGACGATTCCGAGCAGAGACGCATACCGGTACGCATCAGTGTCTGCCAGTTATTGAGGATTTCCTCTACAGTGTTAGGGGTGTCATCGGCACTGTTACCCGGCTCGTTATTGGTCTTCATGTGGCATGAGAAGGTCGCCTTACCACAATCTGCAGGATTGGGCCAGTTCTCATGAATACGGTGGGGTATACACTCATGGTCGGGCAACATATTCGAGCCCACGCCCCAAGTGTAGCACCAACTTGACGCCAACAGGTCATTGGCACTCATACGAGTATCAGAGGCAAGGCCCTTCTTCTCAGCATCATACCACTGGAATACACGGTACGAAGAGATGCGCTCATCGAGCACGGCGGGCATCTCGGGGAACTCCAGGTCCTCAGTGTCGGCAATGAAGCAACGGCTATATCCCCAGCCATTCTTACCGGTAGCAAAGGTTACCATATAGCCACGCTTCAGCTTGAAGCTACGTATCTTGTTGTTGAGCTTTTCCTCCGACAGCGAGTTCATGAAGCCACCGGAATTCTCCAGGCCGAAGTCATTGACTGCTGTACCGCCATAGTTCTGTTCCGAATACACGGTCAAGGGCTTGATGTCCTTGGCATAGGGCATGATGATACTGCCATGGGCATACATCTTCACCTGGCAGTTCTCACCGTTAACGGCTTGCTCACCATTGATAAACACCTTGTCCTTCAGATGATTCTTGATAACCAAGCTGGGACGGATGCTTTGGATGATGAGCACTGCATGGTCGGTGTTGGTGATATTCACCTTGCCACCCTCAGCAAAGGGAGTAGCATCTGTCACCACGTAATCCACATTGTCGCTCAGGATTACCTCACCCGTCACCTGCTCTACAGTAGTAACGGTATTTGCAGCATTTGCTGCCAGCCCGAAAGCCAGCAGCAAAGCGCATGTTAGTTGTTTGATTTTCATAGTTTTGTTGTTTTCTAGGAAGCTCTAGGATATCCTAGGAAGTCCTAGGGCCTCCTAGCCAATATTACTTCACCGGACGAATCACGAAAGTATATTCGTAGTCGCCGTAAGGCATCTGGTATTCGCGGCGAGGCCATGCACCCCATGAGTTGACGCAACCGATACCGAACTGCTGCTTGTCGATGCTTACAACAGTGAAGTCGCGCGGAGTGAGGTCACCGGAGTGACGCTGGTCTTTGTCCCAGCCGTCATCAAGGTCGCTCTGCAGATAGTTGAGAGCGGTAGCGTTCAGAGCCTCTGTGCCGTAGAACTCGAGACCCTTGCCTGCATTGTCGAGCACACGCCAGTAGCGCACACCTGTCTTGTTGCCCGACTCCTGCGGACGGATGTAGGGGAAGTACTGGTCGGCCACCTTCTGGTTGTACACCTCGATGGTCTGGTCAAGGTTACGGTCGATGTAGTTCTCGCCGGGGCCCTCACCGTAGTAAACGATGTTGCCGTATGCCTCGGGCATCACCATCTGCATACCGAAGCGGAAGAGCTGGGGCTTGCCCTCCTTGTTCTCGCCAGCCTTGAGCGACTGGTTCACCACAAGCTGTCCGTCAGCGGTGAGGGTATACTTCATCAGGAGAGTAGCCTCGAGCTTGGGCAACTCGTACTCGGCAGTAACTACCATGTTGTTGCCCTCCTTGGCCCACTTGAATGAGTCGCGCTTCAGGCGCAGGCCGGGCTCCTTCCAGTCGACGAAGCGACGCTGCAGGTTAGCACCGAAGTCATTGTCGGTCGGTGCACGCCAGAAGTTGGGCTTCAAGGCATGACCCTTCTCCATCATCGGAGTGTCATTTACGTCGATATACTCGATCCAGCCGTTCCAGCGGTTCCATGTCACGGTGAGGTCGCCACCCTTGAGGATGAGGCATGCCACATGCACGTCCTCGCTTACGGGAGCACCCTCGGCAGCTACGATAGACTCAACAGTAGGATAAGCATACTCGGTGAGCTGGAACTGCTCGTGAGCTACCATGAAGTCCTTGGCGAGCAGGGGCTGAGCCTCCTTGAGGTGGAACTCCACATTGAGGAAGTACTCCTTGCCGTTCTCTTCAGGGTGCTTGAAGCCCTTGAGGGTAACCACCTTCTTGCCCTGAGCAGGCACAGCAAGCTTGTCGACCTGGCCGTTAGCCACAGCCTTACCCTCCTCGAGGAGTGTCCATGTGAGGTAGTAGTTGCTGAGGTCGGTGAAGAAGTTCTCGTTGTACACCTCTATCTGACCCTTCTTGAGGTTCTTGGCAGTTGCCCAGATGTTCTGGTAGTTGTAGCGCACTTCGTAGGCGTGGGGATTGTAGCGGCGGTCGGGAGCGATGATACCGTTACAGTTGAAGTTGTTGTCCGATGCGGGATAGCGGCCATAGTCACCACCATAGGTGAAGATTTCCTTACCCTCCTTGTTCTTGTCGCGGAGGCCCTGGTCTACGAAGTCCCAGATGAAGCCACCCTGCAGGGCGGGATACTGGCGGATGAGGTCCCAGTACTCCTTCAAGCCACCTATAGAGTTACCCATAGCGTGGGCATACTCGCACTGGATGAGGGGTTTGTCGGGGTTCTTGCCGTAACGCTCCATGTAGTTGTAGTCGGCATACATGGGGCAACGGATATCGCTGTTGCGGGCGTTGCAAGCCTGCTCATACTGTGTGGGACGGCTGTTGTCGTAAGCCTTGATCCAATCGTAGGCAGCCTCGAAGTTAGGACCGTTACCGGCCTCGTTACCCAAGCTCCAGAAGATGATTGAGGGGTGGTTCTTGAAGGTCATCACGTTGCTGATGTTACGCTCGAGGTGAGCCTTGGCAAACGCGGGGTTCTTGGCCAATGTGCGCTCACCGTAGCCCATACCGTGGCTCTCGATGTTGGCCTCGGCCACTACGTAGAGACCATACTCGTCGCACAGCTCATACCAGCGGGGATCGTCGGGATAGTGGCAGGTGCGCACAGCATTGATGTTGAGCTCCTTCATGATCTTGATATCCTGGATCATGCGCTCTACAGACACCACATAACCGAAGTCGGGGTCCAGTTCGTGACGGTTGGCACCCTTGAAGAGTACGGGCTTGCCGTTCACGAGCACCTGGAAGTTCTTGAGCTCAACCTTGCGGAAGCCCACCTTCTGGCTGATAGCCTCGATTACCTGATCGCCATCAACGAGCTCGATACCGAGAGTGTAGAGGTAGGGAGTCTCTGCAGTCCACTTGGCGGGATTGTTCACAGCCAATACGGTCTCGGCCTTGCCCTCACCGTTGATCGCTGTAGTAGCGCTCTTCACCACCTTGCCAGCAGCATCCTTCAAGGTGTAGCGGAGGCTCTTGCCTGCAGCATTGTCGGCAGTAGCAGAGATCTTCAGGGTACCGTTCTTGTAGTTCTTGTCCAGGTCGGGGAGGATGAAGAGGTCATCTACACGCACCTGAGGACGGGCATACATATATACCTCGCGGGCGATACCGGTGAAGCGCCAGAAGTCCTGGTCCTCGAGGTATGAGCCGTCGCACCAGCGCATTACCTGCATGGCTACGAGGTTCTCCTTGCCGGGCACGAGGTAAGGCGTGATGTCAAACTCAGCGGCCATCTTGGCATCCTCGCTGTAG
>CANBEE010000067.1 GCA_947367415.1 uncultured Bacteroidales bacterium | reverse complement strand
ACGTTGCAAAGGTACTAAGTTAAATTCATAAATCATAATCCGTAATCCATAATTATTGTTGATTAATGCGTTTTGCTCTATTTGGAAATATCCACGAAACCGGCAAGTCTGTCCATGCCGAACAATTGTTTCGTATTCTTTCGCACTATGCCGACGAGGTATATGTGGATTCTGATTTCAATCGTTTCTTGCGCGAGGAACATTCCTTTTCTTTTGAACCTGCCGGTATCATCAATGATCTGACAGCTCAGGACATTGATATGGCCATTAGTCTGGGTGGCGATGGCACCTTCCTTAAAGCTGCCCGTTGCGTAGGTAATAAAGGGATTCCCATCGTCGGCATCAATACGGGTCGTTTGGGTTTCTTGGCCGATGTGTCAGCCGATGAAATGGAGCATTTCTTCGCCATGCTGCATCAGGGTCGTTATGTCGTACGCGAACGTAGCCTATTGCGCTTAACCACTGGTGAAGCACTTTCGCAGCCTGTCTATGCACTCAACGAGATTGCCGTATCCAAGCACGATAGTTCTTCGATGTTGGCCATTCATACTGCCGTCGAAGGTGAACGTCTTACAACCTATATGGCCGATGGACTTCTTATAGCCACCCCTACCGGTTCTACTGCCTATTCGCTCAGTGCTGGCGGACCTATCATCCATCCGCAGGCAGATGTCTTTGTGCTTACTGCCGTATCGCCTCATAGCCTCAACGTGCGCCCTATAGTGATTGCCGATGACAAAACTATCGAGTTGCATATTGAGAGTCGCAGTGGCAGCTTCCTTGTGGCTGCTGATGGCATTAGCCGTAATCTGCCCGAAACGACAAGGCTTACCATACAAAAGGCTGACTATACTATTCGTGTCGTGAAGCAAGAAGGCAGTACATTCTTCCAGACGTTGCAGAAGAAAATGCTTTGGGGTACCGACCCTAGGGAATAACCAATACAAAACGTCTTCTTTCATACTTTTCTTCGGTGAAAAGGGCACTTTTTAATGATTTATTTTATTCCCTTTTCGGATTTCGCCATTAAATAGTCCATTTTTACCCCATATAGGAATTTCGCCCCAATAGCAATGTATGTAACCTTAAAAATGGGAATTAGTGAAAATAAAACCCGAAATTTGCAACGAAACAAGCGAAAACAAACATTATGATTAAGCATTATCTGAATTATGCGGAGTCGGCTATCAAGAATTATTGGAGCATGCCCGCATTTACCAACTACGGTAAGAACACCTTTACCTTCGGTCAAGTTGCAGAAAATATCGAGAAACTGCACATTTTGCTGCAAACTGCTGGCGTTGCCAAAGGCGATAAGATTGTCCTTTGCGCCAAGAACTCTGCCGAGTGGGCAGCATCATTTATTGCTATAGGTACATACGATGGCGTGATGGTACCTTTGCTCAACGACTTTACTACAGACAGTATACAGAAGCTCACCAATCACTCTGACGCCACTGCTATCTTTACTGAACCCGAGATTTGGGAGAAGATGAATGCCGAGGAGATGCCCAAGCTGAATATCGCCATCAATATCCAGAATTTCACTCCTATCTATACGAGTGGGCATGAGGTGGATGCCAAGGCATTCCACGATCAGTGCGAGCAGATTTTCAAGGAGCGCTTCCCCGAAGGCGTGAAGCCCGAGCATATCAGCTATCCTACCGGTAGCCTCGATGAGCTGGAGCTAATCAACTATACTTCTGGTACCACAAGCGACCCGAAGGGCGTTATGCTGTCGGCACGTGCTATCAGTTCTAACATTGAGTTTGCTATCCCCAATATGCCCAATCAGCCCGGATGGCACATCCTCTCCATGTTGCCCTTGGGTCACATGTATGGTATGGCATTCGAGTTCCTCTATCCCTTCGTGACAGGTTGCCACATCTACTTCCTTGGCAAGACTCCAACTCCTTCGATCCTCATCAAGGCGTTGGCCGAGGTGAAACCCTACATGCTGGTGACTGTGCCCCTCGTGGTGGAGAAGATATTCAAGGGCAAGGTGATGCCTACGCTCAATAAGCCTCACATGAAGTTGCTCACAGCTATCCCAGGTATTAATAAGATTATTTACAACACCGTACGTAAAAAACTGCTCACCACGTTCGGTGGCAATCTGGAGCGTGGCAGTCTTATTGTGGGTGGTGCTGCCATCAACGAGAAGGTGGAGAAGCTGATGAAGAAGATGAATTTCCCCTACACCGTTGGTTATGGTATGACAGAGTGTGCCCCACTCATCTGCTACAGGAACTGGCGCGAGTTTGCTGTCCGTTCGTGCGG
This sequence comes from uncultured Bacteroidales bacterium, assembly GCA_947367415.1. GTDB lineage: Bacteria > Bacteroidota > Bacteroidia > Bacteroidales > Bacteroidaceae > UBA1189. The sequence continues at coordinate 9,410 of CANBEE010000067.1, read as the reverse complement.
AATGCCCGTTGACCGCCTCGAAGTACGCATTGACTCTGAAGATCCGCAAAATGTTGTGGGCGAGATTCAGATTAAGGGCGACAATGTGATGGACGGATACTACAAGAATCCCGAAGCTACCAAGCAGGCCTTCACCGAGGATGGCTGGCTCAGAAGTGGTGACCTCGGTGTCATTGATGCTGAGGGTAATGTGTTCATCAAGGGACGTTCAAAGAATATGATTCTCAGTGCTAGTGGACAGAATATCTACCCCGAGGAGATTGAGGATAAGCTGAACAGCTTGCCTCTTGTGGCTGAGTCTATCGTTATCAGCCGTGGCAAGAAGATTGTGGCACTCGTAGTCCCCGATATGGATGCATTCAAGAAACTCGAGGGCAACACCAAGAGCATCGACGAGATAATGAATGAATACTTAAAGCAAGTCAACGCCGAACTGCCTGTATACAGCAAAGTAGGTCAAATTGAGCTCCGTGAGGAGCCCTTCGAGAAGACTCCGAAACGCAGCATCAAGCGTTTCCTCTACTCGTAAAAGCTGGCCGACTATTGACTCTCGGTGCTGATTTATAGGCCGTCGGTCATCGTTGAGGCCACAAAAATGTTAAGTTTCCTTTCAAAAGTGCGAGTTTCTGCCTAGAAATTCGTACTTTTGAATTCGAAAACGATTATTAGCTGTAAATAACACGATGGATTTTCTTTCGCAATTCATACCTCGATACCTTCTTACTAAGCGCAATCAGATCATATTGGTGACCTCGGCTGCGGCATTTGCCCTCTTCTTCATTATCGTATATCAGCCTTTTGGCGTATTGCAATGGGGACGCGAGCGTGTGTCGGAGTTTATGTTTGTCATCTATTCGCTCCTCATCGTACTGTTGGGTATGAGCATCGTTGCCATCAGTCGTGTCATCATGTACTACCACACCAAGAAGCATGAAATAAGTATCCTGAATTATGCTATATGGGTGTTTGTCGAGTTGGCCATTATGGCTATCGCCTACACCATCTGTTCCATCTTGGCCGATGTGCAAGAGGATATATGGGTAGCCTTCAAGAGTGCGCTGCAAAACACCTCGCTCATCCTGCTTATCCCATACATCATCTGTATCACAACATTTACTCTGCAGGACAAGAACGAGCGTTTGCGTCAGATTGAGGATGACTTTGACAAGGCTGTAGCCCAGAAGATGGCCAGTAAGGGACTTATCTCATTTTATGACGAACGGGGTGAACTACAGCTTTCTGTGACCAAAGACAATCTGCTTTACATTGAATCGGCCGATAACTACATCTACATCTGGTATATGAAGAACAATCTGCCCAAGAAACTCATGTTGCGCAACACTCTGAAGCGTACAGCAGAGTCGTTGGCCGAGACTAATGTGATGCGTTGTCATCGCGGTTATATGGTTAATATGGAGCAGGTAAAGGTGCTCCGACGCGAAAAGGAGAACTTCTACCTTGAACTGGGCATTGAGGGAGTAAAAGACATCCCCGTATCGAAAACCTATGGCGATGCCGTAATGAAGTGGCTGTCAATGTAGGTGCTGCATATGTTTGCATTCAAACAGTTTACTATCCATCAAGACCGTTGTGCCATGAAGGTTGGCACGGATGGTGTGTTGCTTGGAGCGTGGGCTCGTGTGGCTCATTGCCGCAACATCTTGGATATAGGTACTGGTACAGGGCTTGTCGCTTTGATGGCAGCTCAGCGCTCCCAAGCCGATGTGCTGGGCATTGACCTTGATGCCGATGCCGTAGCGCAAGCAGCTGAGAATGTGGCAGCTTCGCCCTGGAATCGTCGTGTGCGTATCATGGAGATGGATGTGCGAAATGTGGATAAACTGTTGGGAACTGATAAGGCCTTTTCACATCCTTTTGATGCCATTCTCTGCAATCCTCCCTATTTTGAGAACTCCCTGAAGTGCCCAGATGCCGCACGTGCTATGGCACGCCATACCGATACGCTCAGTTTCGACGAGCTGGCCAGCAGTGTGGCTCGCCTGCTCAGTGCTGATGGAGAGTTCTCTGTCGTTATCCCTTATGACCGTGCCGCGGATATGACCGTGAGTGCAGCCTGCTATGGACTTTTTGCAACACGCCAAACGGCAGTGTGTACCAAGCAGGGTGCACACCCTAAACGTGTCTTGATGGCTTTTACCCGTCAAGGTGCTCCGTATACACCGGACGTGTTGTGCATACAGGATGCGCAACATGGTTATACTCCCGAATATGTCAGCCTGGTAAAAGACTTCTATTTGAAGTTGTAACGTTGCCTTCAACAAATACGTACTTCCCTTTGTTATATCGCATGATTTGTAGTTAAAATATGTGATAGAATGAATCTTTTGCGTAAACGTATGGCACGTTACGACCTTCCACAGCAGATTAAGGCCAAAGGCGTGTACCCCTATTTTCGATGCATAGAGAGTGAACAGGACACTGAAGTAACGATGAATGGACGTCGTGTGCTGATGTTTGGTTCTAATTCATACCTCGGGCTGACCAACCACCCTCGAGTGATAGCAGCTTCCATGGCCGCTACTCGGAAGTATGGAACCGGATGTGCAGGTTCGCGTTTCCTCAATGGTACTATCGACCTGCATTTGCAGCTTGAGCACGAATTGGCCCAATGGGTGGGTAAGGAGGACGTAATGGTTTATTCCACAGGGTTTCAGGTAAACCTTGGCGTGGTGTCTTGTGTGACTGGCCGCGAAGATTTTGTTCTCTGTGACGAGCTGGATCATGCGTCCATCGTAGAGGGTAGGCGTTTGTCCTTTTCCATACCACGCAAATACCGCCATACGGATATGGCATCGCTTGAGCGTGAGCTTTCTCGGTGTCGCCCCGATGCCGTTAAGCTCATAGTCACCGATGGGGTGTTCTCTATGGAGGGAGATATCGCTCCCATGCCTGAGATTGTACGCCTGGCGCGTAAGTACAATGCCAATATCATGGTGGACGAGGCTCACGGGTTTGGCGTGTTGGGGAGTGGCGGTCGTGGTACTTGCCATCATTTTGGAGTGGCCGATGAGGTGGATCTCCTCATGGGAACCTTTAGCAAGTCATTTGCCTCCATTGGCGGTTTTATTGCCTCCGACCGCGACACAATCAACTACCTACGCCATAACTCGCGCTCCTATATCTTCAGTGCTTCGCTTACTCCAGCAGCTACGGCAGCAGCTATGGAGGCGTTGCACATTATGCAGGAGGAACCCGAACGCATCCAGCACCTATGGGAGGTGACTCGCTATGCCCTTAATGGCTTCCGTTCGTTGGGTTTCGAGATAGGAGCAACGGAAACACCAATCATACCGCTCTATGTGCGTGATATGGACAAAACATTTCTTGTTACTCGCATGCTCTTTGATGAAGGCATCTTTGTCAATCCCGTTGTGCCACCAGCTTGTGCACCCAACGACACCCTCATCCGTTTCTCTCTTATGGCTACTCATACCAAGGAGCAGATAGACTTTGCCTTGGATAAGATGTCTGCATGTTTTCGAAAACTGGACCTTCTTAAGTGATGGATAACAAAAAAGAGCCTTCAAAATGGAATGAATTATAAAAGAATGACTATCTTTGCAACTTAGAATCTGTGTGGATTTTATTTCGAGTTTAGCAGAGAGAGATTTTTGAGTAGATTTACACTCTTGAGTCGCAGCGAATAGTGGCCTATTCGCAAGAGTCGAGAGGGGAAAGATGCCAAAAAGAGCTTCTGATAAACCGAAAAGTCCGTAGATACATATTAACGGTAAAATCCAAACAGATTCTTATTGTTAATAGGATTGCATATATAGTACATGAAAAGATGTTTGGTAGCACTGATGCTCGTTGCTTGTACGCTCGGTTTATGGGCTGTACCAGCCAAGCGCATCATACAAAAAGTTAAACAGCCCGATGGGACGTTGCTGACACTGACCCAAGGGGGTGATGAGTTCTTTCATTATCTGATAACAGACGATGGCGTTGCTGTGAAGAAGCAGGGCGCAGGTTACTACTATGCCACCATCGCTGATGGTAGGGTAGTGGCTTCCCCTCAGCTAGCCCATTCGCGCGAGATGCGAACAGCCTTCGAGGACCGGTTTGTGGCAAATATGCCCAGCATACAGGATATGCGTGAGGTGGCCTTGCAGAGTGCCGTAGCACCAAGTCGTACACGTGCGGCTAAGGCTCCGCAAAGAGCGGCCGAAGTACCTGTTCAGGGCGAGGTGCATGTCCCTGTGCTCTTGATTCAGTACTCCGATGTGAAGTTCGCTTCTGCTGATCCTGCAGCCGCCTTTGAACTGCATATCAATGGCGATGACTATAAGGATGAGGGCGGATATGGTAGCGTAAAAGAGTATTTCGAGGACCAGTCTGGGGGTAAGTTTATGCCTAAGTTCGAGATTATAGGCCCTGTTACTCTCAACAATAAGATGGAATACTATGGAGGCAATGATGAGAACGGCAGTGACCGCCGTCCCATCGAGATGATACGTGAGGCATGTAAGCTTGCCAATGCATCGGCCGACTTCTCTAAGTTCGACAACAACGGTGATGGCTATGTTGATATTGTCTATGCCATTTATGCTGGCTATGGCGAGGCATCCAATGTCTCCACTTTGGAGAATACAATCTGGCCCCATCAGTGGTATTTGGACACTCCGCTCTCTTTGGATGGTGTGAAGATTAGTAAGTATGCTTGTAACAATGAGTTGGATGGTGATAGCGGCTCGCAGATTGATGGTATAGGAACTTTCTGCCATGAGTTTTCGCATTGCTTGGGACTTCCCGACTTCTATCCTACGAACTATACCAATGGCTTTGGTATGAATGCATGGAGCATCATGGATTATGGCTGTTACAACGATGGCGGTCATACTCCTTGTGGGTATACAGGTCATGAGCTGGACTTCTTGGGTTGGAAAGAGCTGGTACTGCTCGATACGCCAACTGATGTCACGCTGCAACCGATGAGTGAGGGTGGTGTGGCTTATAAGATTGTGAATGATGCCAATCCGAACGAATATTATGTTGTGGAGAATCATAAGCGTACTCGTTGGGATGAGTTTGTTCCGGCTGAGGGTATGTTGGTGATTCATGTCGACTATTCGGAGTCAGCATGGCAGAGTAATTCCGTGAACAATGCTCCTTCACATCAGCGCATGACCATCATTCCCGCAGACAATAAACGGACAGAGGCCTCTCTAGCTGGCGACACCTATCCCGGTTCCTCTGGGAATACATCACTTACAGCAGTCAGTACTCCAGCAGCAGAATGTTTCGTGGGCGATTACATGGGAAAGGATATTACCGATATTTCACTACAGAATGGTATTGTCACCTTCTCCTTCATGAAGGGCGCGTTGCTTGTCCCCGAGCAGCAGGCTGTAAGTGATATCACCGAAAGCGGCTTTACCATGAATTGGCTGCAAGTGCCAGGAATAAAAGAGTATGAGGTGCAGCTCGACCTGCTCGAAGAGAATCCCTTTGTTTTGGATGAGGACTTCGACAAGGTAAAGAAGGGTACCAGTGATATTGGTCCTACGATGGACAAATACACCAATCAGCAAGGATGGAATGGTAAGGGAATCTTTGGACTCGATAAGGCTATCCGTATCGGTTCAGCTTCATCGGAAGGCTATCTCTTTTCTCCTCGATTGGAGTGCGATTCTTCTCGTGTAACATTGCTCTTTGCAATTAAGCAGAGTGAGACTTCAGATAAGGATCCGTTTGTTGTGTTGGCAGTGGGTGATGAGACATGGGGCAATTCGCTCTACGGGTACACAATCACTGTGACGGACAAGGAGTGGAAAAGCTATTACCTCGTGTTGGATTCTATAGGCCCTCGACCATTTCTCTATCTGGATACACGCGAGAATCCACAGGATCCTAAGGCCGCGACACGTGTCGACTTTGACTATATCTATGTGCTGGATGGTGATCGCTCTGCCGAGCTGCCGGGTGAGGATGAAGAATCCGACAGCACTAGCCAGGCTCCTCGTAGGGTTATGTCGGTAAAGGCTGCCCAGCGTATACGGAGTATGGCTACATGGCAGACGTCCAGAATGCCGGCTAACTCCTACCGTCAGGTTGATGAGGAAAATACAGCTGATGAGCAGGCTGATACGCAGAAAAAGAAACGTTACTATGCAACAACTATCCATACCGCCCGTACCTCAGCATTGGATTATCGTTTTGAGAACTTGGATGGCGGCCTCTACCGTGCTTCGTTGCGAAGCGTGCGCGACAGCGTCTATTCGCGCTATTCCAACACGCAGGATGTAGAGATTGTCGATAGCCTGTTGCCAAAGACCATTTCGCCACGTATTTATATGAATGCAGATAGTGTATACGTCGAGGTCGACGATACCAGTGCAGCTCTGTATTATACGCTTGATGGTACTATGCCTACGGCTTATGGCCAGCGTTATACTGGTCCGTTCGAACTGAAAGATAAGGCCGAGGTGAATGTCATTGCTCGCAAACCCGCCCATCGTCGTTCCGATGTTAAGGGCTTCCGCAACTGGTTCGTCACCGATGGCGCAACCTACCGCATCGAGTCTACGGTAAATCCTCAGGTCAGTGTCTCAGAGTTTAGGGATGGCAATACAGCATCCGTATATGTCGGCCATTTTGTAGTTGGCGATTCGGTTATTGCCGACTCGGCTACTTATCTCCTGACGGGTATCGATAAGGGTGCTTTCCGTAATGCCACAGCGTTGCGTAGTATTCAGGTTGAGGGCTCTGCATTGCGTTCGGTGGGCGACAGCCTCTTTCATGGTTGTACAGCACTGAATGCAGTAGTATGGGATATCGACCTCCCGCTTCAGACCTCGATGTTTGACCAGAAGTCATATCACAACCTACTTGTATATTTGCCTGGTGCGATGGACTTCTCACATCCGCTTGTTGGTGAGCATGCCATGACGTTGGTTCGTGATGGAGCATGCGATACATTGCTGCTGGCCTATCAGTATCCCTTCTATGCTCCTCGCGCTTTCACTGCATCCCATGTCTCCTACTCACGTCTCTTTACACAGACGACAGGTATGGGTTCGTCGGCAGGATGGGAGACCATGGCCTTGCCGTTCGATGTACAGCGTGTCGAGCATGCAACCAAGGGCGAGCTTGCTCCTTTCGGTACCGATGCCTCCTCGCATCACTTCTGGCTCTCCGAATGGTCCGACAATGGTTTCGTTCCGGCCACATCCATACAGGCCAATACCCCTTACCTCCTCTCGATGCCTAATAATTCCGAGTATGGAGATTATTCGTTGAATGGTTCTGTCACCTTCTCGGCCGATAACGCTACTATCAGCAGTTCCGATGCTTTGGTCGTTCCAGCCAATGCCCAATATCGCTTCGTGCCTTCTTATGCAATGGTTGAGGCCAACGACTCGGTGTATGCATTGAATACGGGCGTGCGGTATGGCGAATATGTGGCGGGTAGCGTGTTTGTCCCCGATAATTATGCGGTCAATCCCTTCTCGGCCTATCTGCTCCCGCAGGAGAACGCCCATCGTGCACCGATGTATCGTATACAGCCGCAGGACGATGTGGAGGAGGCTGTCGAGCACTTGGAGGTCAAAGCCAAGGATGGTGTCGTATATATTACCGCTCTAGAGCCTTGTGCTGTAGTCATCTATGACATGGCAGGGCGTCAGGTGCGTACCGTTCAGTGTGCGACAGGTGTAAATGAGGTACTCCATCTGTCGACGGGTATCTACCTCATCGAGAAGAACAAAGTTTATGTGCAACGTTGATGAATGCTATTGATATGAAGAAATGGTTATATCTTTTCGTAATAGGGCTCATGATGACCGCCTGTGAGCAGGAATTTCCGCCTGTGCTTGATCCCGTAACGGTGGATGAGGTAAAGTTCGACGGGTTTGTCTGCCATGCCGATGTTATCTCGGGTCAGGTTGTTGATTGTGGTTTCTATTACGGAACCTCCAAGAACAGTGTAGCCAATGCTAAGTCCACCAAGGTGAGTGGCGTGCTCTCAGGCACTGTGATTCAAGGTACGATAACGGGCCTTAAGTCAAATACCACCTATTATATAATGGGATTTGCAATGAATGAGAAGGGACAAGGAACTACAGAGGTGCTGCAGGTGAAGACCGCTGTCCTCGTTCCTGGTTCAGGTGATAATCTTTATCCGGGAACAACGGAGTAGTAGCGATGAAAGAATTTGTAATATCTGAGGCGCAGACCGAACGCGCCGTCCTCGTGGGTCTCATCACGCAGCAGCAAAACGAGCAGAAGACACAGGAGTACCTCGACGAACTGGCCTTCCTGGCCGAGACTGCCGGGGCCGAGGTGGTGAAGTGCTTCACCCAGAAGCTCGACTCGCCCAACTCGGTGACCTATGTGGGCAAGGGCAAACTGCAGGAGATACGCGAATACATCGAGCTCTGTGCCGAGGAGCCCGAGGAGGACGAGTTTGGCAACCTCCCCCCGAGCCGCGAGGTGGGTATGGTCATCTTCGACGATGAGCTCTCGGCCAAGCAGCTTCGCAACATCGAGGCCGAGCTGAAGGTGAAGATTCTCGACCGCACATCGCTCATCCTCGACATCTTTGCCATGCGTGCCCAGACGGCCAATGCCAAGACCCAGGTTGAGCTGGCACAATATAAGTATATGCTCCCCCGACTGACTCGCCTGTGGACTCACCTCGAGCGTCAGGGCGGTGGCTCCGGTGCTGGTGGCGGTAAGGGTTCGGTAGGTCTGCGCGGACCGGGTGAGACGCAGCTCGAGATGGACCGCCGTATCATCCTGAACCGCATGTCGCTGCTCAAGAAGCAGCTGGCCGAGATCGACAAGCAGAAGGCCACCCAGCGCAAGAACCGCGGCCGCCTCATCCGCGTAGCCCTCGTGGGCTATACCAACGTGGGCAAGTCCACCCTCATGAACCTCCTTGCCAAGAGCGAGGTGTTTGCCGAGAACAAGCTCTTCGCCACCCTCGACACCACCGTGCGCAAGGTCATCATCGAGAACCTGCCGTTCCTGCTCTCCGACACCGTAGGGTTCATCCGCAAGCTACCGACTGACTTGGTAGACTCCTTCAAGTCGACCCTCGACGAGGTGCGCGAGGCCGACCTCCTGCTCCATGTGGTAGACATCTCGCACCCCGACTTCGAAGACCAGATCAAGGTGGTGGAGAAGACCCTTGCCGACCTCGGCTGTAGCGACAAGCCCCTCATCATCGTCTTCAACAAGACCGATGCCTACACCTTCACCCCCAAGGAGGAGGACGACCTCACGCCCAAGACCAAGGAGAACGTGTCGCTCGACGAGCTCATGCAGACCTGGATGGCCAAGATGCACGACAGCTGCATCTTCATCTCGGCCCGCGAGCGCGACAACATCGATGAGCTCAAGACCTTGATGTACAACCGCGTACGCGAGCTCCACGTGCAGAAATACCC
>CANBEE010000066.1 GCA_947367415.1 uncultured Bacteroidales bacterium | reverse complement strand
TTATTTACCACAACGTACACTAATAGGTATTATGAAAGATTTTTTAAAGTTTAGTTTGGCCACCATCGTCGGCCTTATTGCCTTCACAATTATTGTGACTGTCATCAGCATCGTGTCGATTGTAGGAATTGCCGCCTCGTCGGGCACCACAACCACGGTAAGCGAGAACAGCATATTCAAGCTGGAGTTGAAGGGCGAGGTAACAGAACGCTTGGCAGACAATCCATTCGAGTCGTTGATGTCAGAAGAGCAGGTTGCTCTTGGCCTCGACGATGTACTTTCAAGCATACAGAAAGCAGCCGACAACGAATATATAAAAGGTATTTACTTGGAAGCTGGAGGCATCATGGCCAATCCTGCCACCACCGAAGAGATTCGCAATGCACTCCTACGCTTCAAGCAGACGGGCAAGTTCGTCGTGGCATACGGCGACAACTATACGGAGTCGGACTACTATATCTGCAGCGTGGCCGATAAGGTGATCCTTAATCCACAAGGTATGGTCGACTGGCACGGCCTGGTATCACAAACAATATACTTCAAGGACCTGCTTGCCCAAATAGGCATAGATATGGAAGTATTCAAGGTCGGCACCTACAAATCGGCCGTCGAGCCTTACACCTCAATGGAGATGAGCGACGAGAACCGCGAGCAGATCACCGCTTATATCACTTCCATCTGGGACAACATGGTGGAGGGCGTATCGCTCTCACGCGGCCTCAGCGCCAAGCAACTCAATGAGTACGCCGACCGCTACATCGCATTTGAAGGCGCAGAGGCTAGCCTCGAGGCAGGTCTTGTCGACACCTTATTATATATGGACGGCACCAAGGCCTACTTGAAGAAGATGATGGAAATTGAGGAGGACGACCGCTTGGCCATCCTGTCCATTGATGAGATGAAGAACCTCGAAAAATTGGTTCCACTTGACAAGAGCGGCAACGTGATTGCCATGTACTATGCCGAAGGACAGATTGTCGATGTAGCCTCAGCCGGCGCAATGGCTCCAGAGATTGTAGGCGAGAAGGTATGCATAGACTTGCGTAAACTTCGCAATGACGAGACTGTCAAAGCCGTTATCCTTCGTGTGAACTCACCTGGCGGTAGTGCCTTTGCCTCTGAACAGATATGGAACGAGGTGGTAAAACTGAAGGAGAAGAAACCTGTCATCGTATCTATGGGTGACTACGCAGCCTCAGGTGGCTACTACATTTCTTGTGCTGCCGACACCATCATAGCCCAGCCCAACACCATTACCGGTTCAATCGGCATCTTCGGTATGTTCCCCAACCCACACAAGCTCATCAATGATAAGTTGAAACTGAACGTGGAAACCGTTAAGACGAACAAGCACGCTGACTTCGGTAGCATGAACCGTCCCTTCAATGCCGACGAACGCGCCATCATGCAACGTTACATCAATCAGGGCTATGCCACCTTTGTTCAGCGCTGTGCCGATGGTCGCGGCATGAGCACCTCAGCCATTGAAGCTGTTGCTCAGGGACGTGTATGGACTGGCGAAATGGCCAAAGACCTCGGTCTTGTCGATGTACTTGGCGACATTGAGACAGCCAAGGAGATAGCAGCACAAAGAGCCGGCATCGACAGCTATACCCTCCTCACCTATCCCGAGGAGCAGGGCGCTTTCTCCATGCTTCTTGACCAGACCAAAGAGAGCTACATAACAGCACGCATGGGTAAGGTTATGGGAGAGTTCAAGGACGAGCTCAATCTCATCTACAACCTCGAGAACATGAACAATCTGCAGGCACGCCTGCCTTATGCCATACATTTGATGAATTGACATCATGAGCGAAGGCCCCATCAAGAGACATTGGATACTCTACCCTATCACCCTACTCTACGGTATGGTGGTAGGGCTGAGAAACAAATTCTTCGACTGGAAGATTCTCAGGTCCGAAGAGTTTGACATCCCCATCATCTCTGTGGGAAACCTTACTGTGGGCGGCACGGGCAAAACGCCCCACACAGAATATCTCATCGAGTTGCTGAGCCAGAAGTTTAAGGTGGCGCTACTTAGCCGAGGGTACAAACGCAAAACCTCGGGCTATCGCCTATCGACAAACGACAGCACCTCAAAGGAGATTGGCGACGAACCGTACCAAATCAAGCAGAAGTATCCAAGCATCCACGTAGCTGTAGATGGGAACCGCTGTAGAGGCATACACCATCTGTGCGAGGACGATCAGTCTAAAGATGTCGAAGTGGTATTGCTCGACGATGCTTTCCAGCACCGTTATGTGGTACCGGGCATCAACATCGTGCTGGCCGACTACAACCGTCCCATCCATGAAGACCGCCTCATGCCCATCGGCATGTTGCGTGAGCCGGCATCGAGTATCCATCGGGCACATGTTGTAATTGTCACTAAATGTCCTACCGACATCAAGCCCATCGATTTCCGCATTGCATCCAAGCATCTTGAGCTACGTCCCTACCAACGGCTCTACTTCACCACATTCGCCTATGGCAACCTAAGAGCCTTCACCAATAGGACTATCAGCAAGCCCCTTGCAGCCATCACGCCTGACACCCACATTCTGTTAGTCACAGGCATTGCATCTGCTGTTCCTTTGGTGGAAAAGATACGCGAACAGACCGAGCACATCACGCACATGGAATACGGCGATCACCACACCTTCACACGCTCCGAGCTGCAAGCCATCGGAAAGACGTTTGCCAGCATCGAGGCGCCCTCGAAGCTCATCATTACCACGGAGAAGGATGCAGCCCGCCTGTCGGGATATGAGCTTGACGACACCCTAAAGAGCAATCTCTACGTACTGCCCATCAAAGTGCAGTTCCTGCAAGAACAAGAAGAATCATTCAACCAATACATTACCGACTATGTTAGCAAAAATTCAAGAAACCGCATCGTTCATCAGAGAACGCATGCACACAAGTCCTGAAACAGCCATCATCCTTGGCACAGGACTGGGTAGTCTTGTTAACGAGATAACCGACAAGTACGAAATCAAATACGAGGACATCCCCCACTTCCCCGTCTCCACTGTCGAAGGGCATAGTGGCAAGCTCATCTTCGGCAAGCTTGGCGACAAGGACATCATGGCCATGCAGGGCCGCTTCCACTTCTACGAAGGCTATTCAATGAAGGAGGTGACCTTCCCCGTACGTGTGATGCGCGAGCTGGGCATCAAGACCCTCTTCGTATCAAACGCTGCCGGTGGCATGAACCCCGACTTCGAGATTGGCGACCTGATGATTATCACCGACCATATCAACCACTTCCCCGAGCATCCGCTGCGCGGCAGAAACATAGACTATGGTCCCCGCTTCCCGGACATGAGCGAAGCATACAGCCGTAACCTCATCGCACAAGCCAAGGAGATTGCAGCCGAGAAGGGCATCCGTGTGGTAGAGGGCGTATATGTAGGAGTTAGCGGCCCCACCTTCGAGACCCCTGCCGAGTATAAGCTTTACCGCATCTTCGGTGGCGATGCCGTAGGTATGAGCACCGTACCCGAGGTCATCGTGGCCAAGCATTGCGGCATTCGCGTCTTCGGCATGTCAGTTATTACCGACCTTGGCGTAGAGGGTAAGATCGTTGAGGTCACCCACGAGGAGGTGCAGGCTGCAGCCGACAAGGCACAACCCTTCATGACCGAGATAATGCGCGAGTTGATAAACAGAGCATAAACACAACTACATGAACACTGGAAACAAGACCCCCATCTCCACCCTCGGCGAGTTCGGCCTCATCCGCCACCTCACCGAAGAAATCAAGTTGGAGAATACCTCTTCTAAATATGGTGTAGGCGATGACTGCGCCGTTTTGGAATACCCCGACAAGCAGGTGCTTGTCACCACCGACCTCCTCATGGAGGGTGTACACTTCGACCTCATCTACGTACCGCTCAAGCATCTTGGCTATAAGGCGGTGATGGTGAACCTCTCGGACATCTACGCCATGAACGGCACTCCCCGCCAGATTACAGTTTCGCTGGCTATCAGCAAACGCTTCAGCGTGGAGGACATGGAGGAGCTGTATGCCGGCATGCGTCTGGCCTGCGAAGCCCACCATGTAGACATCGTAGGTGGCGACACCACCTCTTCGCTCACGGGCTTGGCTATCAGCATTACAGCTATCGGAGATGCGCCGAAGGAGAAGATTGTATATCGTAACGGTGCACACGAGACCGATCTCATCTGCGTATCGGGCAACCTCGGTGCTGCCTACATGGGACTGCAGTTGCTGGAAAGAGAAAAGAGCGTATTCATGGGCGAGAGCAACGTGCAGCCCGACTTTGCCGGCAAGGAGTATCTGCTCGAGCGCCAGCTCAAACCCGAAGCACGCGGCGACATCATCAGCGCCCTAGCCGAGGCTGGCATACAGCCCACAGCCATGATGGACATCTCCGACGGACTCTCCTCAGAGCTGATGCACATCTGCAAGCAGAGCGGTACCGGCTGCCGTGTCTACGAAGAGCACATCCCGCTCGACTACCAGACAGCCGTGATGGCCGAGGAACTGAACATGAACGTCACTACCTGTGCCCTCAACGGCGGCGAGGACTACGAACTGCTGTTCACCGTACCCCTTGCCGACTACGACAAGGTAAGCAAGCTGAAAGACGTACGCCTCATCGGGCACATCACGAAACCCGAACTAGGCTGTATGCTCATCACACGCGATGGCGGCGAAATGGAGCTAAAAGCACAAGGTTGGCAGGCGCTGACTGAGGAATAAAAGACTGTTCCCGAGCACAAAGCTAAATATAGAGTTATACTATACTCATGAATAAAACAAGAGGGTGCTGCAACACATCACGCAGCACCCTTTCATATACCATCACTAGTTACGCCACCATGCGGGTAATCCAGATCCACAGCGGAGCGGTAAGCACGAACATGAAGATGCTGAAGGCGAGCGTGGAGGTTCCTGTGCGCACGTACTGCTGGTAGCGGCTGCCGATGATGATGCCCGAGAAAGCAGGGGGCAGGGCACCAGCAAGCACCATCATCTGTAGCTTCATGGGTTCCATCTTGAATATCAATCCAATGACGAGCAAGACTGCCGGCATGAGGAGGAGTTTGAAGCAGGTATTGTAGAGCACCTCTTTGTCTAATTGGAATTTCATTCCTGAGAGGGTCAGACCCGCAGCAAAGACGGCTACACCGGAATTTGCTTTGGCGATAAGCTCGAAGTTGGGCTCAAGGATTGGAGGAAACTTTATCCCCAGTAGTACCAGGATTACGGCGAGGATGGGTGCCCAACACACTGGAGCTTTTAGGGCATCGAGCACAGGATTGCTCCTTTTGCCTCCGCCTGCATCCTTGGAACCATCGTTCTTTCCCGCATTGAGCAATGCCATGCCAATGGGGATGCTGATGGCATTGACAACGATGGAGACGATGGCTATCACTAGCCCAGTGGAAGCAGTATTGCCATAGATGGGGCCGAGTACGGCAAAGCCGAGGAAACCGATGGTGGGCGAGCCAGTGATGAGGGCACTCACCGCTGCCTCACTTTTGCTGTGCTTGAAAATCTTGTAGGTAGAAAAGTAGGAAAAAAGGAACAATCCTACTAATACGACCAAACTAATGACGAGCAATTTGCCATCATCAAACAACATTGAACGATCGGCCTTGACGATGGATACAAACAAAGCCGCCGGTAAGGCATAGGTAAGTACAAGTTTGTTAAAAATCTGCGCATTGCTTGATGAGAACACACCACGCTTACCTGCCATATAGCCCAACGCCATGATGACGAAAATGGGGAGAATGTCTTTGATAAGGATGTCGAGCATAATCTTTCCTTTCTTTGGTTTGTCAGAGAACTCCGAGGGTTCAGAGACCTCAGAGAACTCCGACTAATGGTTAAACAATCACTTCTGCGGGGCCACCGTCTTCGGATTCAGATTCCCGATATGTCCGCTCTCGGTACCCACAGCAGGGTCGATGACGCAGTTGATGAGGGCAGGACGGTGCGAGGTGAGGGCGGCAGTGAGCGCCGTGCGCAGTTCGTCAGGCGTGGTGGCATTGTAGGCTGTGCCACCGAAGGCCTCAATCAGCTTGTCGTAGCGGGCATTGGGGGTGAGCGACGTGGGCGATGGATCGGCACCGCCACTGAGGTTGGGGTCGTTGCCACGGTATATGCCGCCATTGTTGAACACCACCACGGTGACGGACAATCGGTAGCGGCAGATGGTCTCAATCTCCATGCCACTGAAGCCGAAGGCGCTGTCGCCCTCGATAGCCACGACCTGTCGGCCACTGGTGACGGCTGCCGCTATGGCATAGCCCATGCCGATACCCATGACGCCCCATGTGCCGCAGTCGAGGCGCAGGCGTGGACGGTACATATTGATGACGTTGCGCGTGTCGTCAAGCGTGTTGGCTCCCTCGTTCACTACATAGATGTCCTTATAGCCGTCGAGCACATCGCTCACTGCCTTCAGGGCGTTGAAGTAGTTCATCGGCGAGGTCAGCGTAGTGAGTTTGGCCTGCATCTTGGCCACGTTGGTCTGCTTCACCGCATCGATGGCATCGCGCCATGCCTGTGGGCAATGGATGTTGAAGTTGTCCATCTTGGCAATCATCACGTCGAGCGACGATACGATGTCGCCCACCACAGGAGCGGCAATGGGACGGTTGCTGTCAATCTCTTCCGGCTCGATATCGAGCTGGATGAATTGCGCCGCAGGGTTCCACTTCTTGCCTTTGCCGTGGGTAAGCAGCCAGTTAAGACGGGCGCCCACGAGCATCACCACATCGGCCTGACCGAGTACGAGGCTACGGGCCGAGGCGGCACACTGGGGATGGTCGTCGGGCAAGAGTCCCTTGGCCATCGACATGGGCAGGAAGGGGATGCCCGTGCGCTCCACAAAGGTGCGCAGCTCCACTTCGGCCTGTGCGTATGCCGCTCCCTTGCCGATGATGATGAGGGGCTTCTGTGCCGAAGCAAGCAACTTGAGTGCCCGCTTCACCGAACCTGAGCAGGGATACTGCTTGGGGGCAGGGTCTACAGGGGCAAAGAGCGATGCCTGGGCAGCCTGAGCATCCATCGTTGCGCTGAGCATGGCGGTGGTGATATCAAGGTACACGCCACCTGGACGGCCCGACACGGCAGTGCGTATGGCACGTGCCACGCCAACGGCAATGTCCTCAGGACGGTTGATGCGGTAGGCAGCCTTGGCAAAGGGCTTGGCCACGTTCATCTGGTCGAGTCCCTCATAGTCGCCCTGCTGCAGGTCGATGATGTTGCGGTCGCTGGAGCCGCTAATCTGTATCATCGGGAAGCCGTTGATAGTGGCAGCAGCCAGTGCCGTGAGGCCGTTGAGGAAGCCCGGGGCCGACACCGTGAGACAGATGCCCGGCTTGCGGGTGAGATAGCCGCTGATGGCAGCAGCATTGCCTGCCGACTGCTCGTGGCGGAAGCCGATGTAGCGGATTCCCATCTCCTGAGCGTGGCGGGCAAGGTCGGTGACGGGGATGCCCACGACACCATAGATTGTGTCTACGCCATTCATCCTCAGGGCATCGACCATGAGGTGCATGCCGTCGGTAAGCGTAGCTTGGGGGTTATTGGTGATATAGTCCATGATTATGCAATACTGAATTTTGAATGCTGAATTCTCGGAGGCTAGGAGGATTCAGAGAGCTCGGAGAACTCTGAGAATTCAGGCTATTTGGATAAAACTATGCGGTCTTGCAGACGACTTGTTTCTTGCGCAATGCTGCAATCTCGTCGGCCGTGTAGCCAATCTCGCGGAGCACCTCGTCGGTGTGTTCACCCAATGCGGGAGCGGGCTTCACCTCGGGAGTATAGCTTGAGAACTTGGGCGGGCAGCCGATGGTGAGGAACTTGCCACGGCCGGGCTGGTCGACCTCGACGATGGTGCCGCACTTGCGCAGCGACTCGTCCTCGGCAATCTCCTTCATCGTGAGCACAGGTCCGCAGGGAACGCCAGCCTTGCCCAAGGTCTCCACGATTTCCATTTTCTCGCGAGTAATGGTGTAGGCCTCCACGGCAGCGTAGATTTCCTCCTTAATCTTGTTGCGGGCCGCAGGTGTATTGTATTTGGGGTCGTTGGCCCATTCGGGGTGTCCGATGGCAGTGGCAGCAGCGGCAAAGGGCTTCGCCTCGTTCTGCAACACGATATAGACGAAGGCACCGGGGTCGGTCTCCCAGCCCTTGCAACGGTAACACCATCCCATCACCTGACCACCTTCGACATTACCGCCACGGGGCACGGTGTCGCCAAACTTCTCGTTCGGGTATTGCGGGAAGTGCTCCAGCACGCCGGTATGTTCGAGGATAAGCTGGTCGCGCAGCTTCACACGGCAGAGGTTGATGACAGCGTCCTGCATCGACTGCTCCACGAAGCAACCCTCGCCCGTCTTCTCGCGCTGCATCAGTGCAGCCAGCAGACCGATGAGCAGGTGCATACCCGTATTGCTGTCGCCCAAGGCAGCGCCCGACTGCGTAGGCATATTGTAGTCGCCCTTCCACCAACCTGTAGTGGCAGCGGCACCGCCGGCACACTGTGCTACCGGCTCGAAGGCCTTCACGGAGGCGAAGGGTGAGTCGTCGTTGAATCCCTTGATGGTGCCGTAGATGACACGCGGATTGATCTTATGTACCTCCTCCCACGAGAAGCCCAACTTGGCTACGGCTCCAGGATGGAGGTTCTCTACAAAGATGTCGGCCGTCTTGAGCAGGCGCGTGAGTACTTCCTTGCCCTCGGGCGACTTCATATCCAGCTCGATGGAACGCTTGTTGCAGTTGAGCTGCAAGTAGTAGAGGCTATCCATACCCGGATAGTCGAGAAGCTCGGTACGTGTAGGGTCACCGAGCCCCACACGCTCAATCTTGATGACGTCGGCGCCAAGCCACGCCAACATCTGTGTACACGAAGGACCCGACTGTACTTGGGTCCAGTCAATGACTTTAATACCTTGCAATGGTGCTGTCATACGATTATCTCCTATTATTGATTAAGAGTTGAACATTGATTTGTCATACAGCCTCAACAACAATATTCGCTCGGTGTAGTTCAGCATTCCAACGCTTTTTATTATCTTTATAGTAAACCAAGAAGATACTTGCACTCGCTGTGAGAAATATTCAAGCGAGCTTGATATTTCTCGCTCGTTTATTCGTATCTTTGCACTCGCAAACAAATAAAACGACAACACTATGAAACTTTGGGACAAGGGCTACGAACCCGACAAAATGATAGAGACCTTCACCGTAGGCAATGACCGCGAGCTTGACCTCCGCCTGGCACGCTACGATGTGGAAGGTTCCATGGCACACATCCGCATGCTTGAAAGCATCGGACTAATCGAGAAGGAAGAGCTCCCCACCCTACTTGCCGGACTGGAGGAGATACGCCAAGAGATCCTTGACGGCAAATTCACCATCGAGGAGGGCATAGAGGACGTACACTCACAGGTGGAGCTGCTGCTCACCCAGCGTCTCGGCGATGTGGGCAAGAAGATACACTCGGGACGCTCACGCAACGACCAGGTATTGGTGGACCTGAAGCTCTATTTCCGCGACGAGATCAAGAACATTGCACATGAGACGGTACACCTGTTTGACCGCCTGCAAGCACTCAGCGAGCAGTACTGCGAGGTATTGATGCCGGGATATACCCACCTCCAGATAGCCATGCCCTCATCCTTCGGCCTGTGGTTCGGTGCCTATGCCGAGACACTTGTCGACGACCTGCAGCTCGTGGCAGCAGCTTACCGCGTAGCCAACCAGAATCCCTTGGGCTCGGCAGCCGGCTATGGCTCGTCGTTCCCTCTGAACCGCACGATGACCACCGAGCTGCTGCACTTCGAGACCATGCACTACAACGTCGTCGCAGCCCAGATGAGCCGCGGCAAGACAGAGCGTGCCACAGCCTACGCCATCGGAGCCGTGGCATCCACATTAGGGCGCTTTGCCATGGACGTATGCCTCTTCATCAACCAGAACTTCGGGTTCATCAGCTTCCCCGACGAGTACACCACCGGCAGCAGCATCATGCCGCATAAGAAGAATCCCGACGTGTTTGAGATCATGCGTGCCAAATGCAACCGCCTGCAGAGCGTAGCCGGCGAGGTGGCCCTGATGACTACCAACCTCCCTGTAGGGTACCAGCGCGACTTCCAGTTGCTCAAGGATGTCATGTTCCCCGCAATCGAGGAGCTCAAGGCGTGCCTCACCATGTGCGACATGATGCTACAGCACATCCGCATCAACGACAACATCCTGAGCGACCCCAAGTATGACTACCTCTTCACCGTCGAGGACGTCAACCGCCTCGCACTCTCCGGCTTACCCTTCCGCGAAGCCTACCGCCAGATAGGCATGCAGGTGCAGAACCATACGTATAGCCCCACCCGCGAGGTACACCACACGCACGAGGGCAGTATCGGCAACCTTTGCAACGACCGCATACGTGAGAAGCTCGCTCGCGTCATGAAAGAATTTGAGTAAAGAGTACAGGCAAAATATTGATAATTAAAAAAATAATCCTTATCTTTGCCCTGTAAAATTTATTAACTTATAATAGATACGATTATGAAAAAGTTTTTGATGATGGCAGCCCTCATGGTTGCAACATTGACAGTGAGTGCTCAGGACTACAATTGGGCAGTGGGTGTACGCGGTGGCGCGCTCAGTGGTTTGACCGCCAAGAAAAACCTCGGCGGCAACGCTATTGAGGCAGGCCTCTCACTCGGTACCCACACCATCAACGTAGAAGGTACATACCAGTGGCAGCAGCCCATTATCACCGATGGATTCAACCTCTACTACGGTGTCGGTGCATACGCAGGTCTTTATACTTTCGAAAACACAGGTTACCTGCATCTCGGTGCTGAAGGTGTACTCGGCTTGGAGTACAAGATTCCCGGTGCACCCATCGCTCTGTCGGTAGACTATCGCCCCACATTCAACATCCTCGGCGGCTTTGGTCACTCAAACTTCTACAACTTCGGCCTTGGCGTGAAGTTCTGCTTCTAATCACATAGAGCAGCTGAAGAAAAAGGAAAGCGGATGCCTCTTTGGGGTATCCGCTTATCTTTTATCGGAAATCCTTGAGCTGTGCCTGCAGGCGCTGTCGGGTAAAGAAGATACGGCTCTTGACCGTACCCAAGGGCAAAGAGAGCTTATCGGCTATCTCACGGTACTTGAAGCCCGACACATGCATGGCAAAGGGTACGCGATACTCCCTGGGCAGCGTATTGACAGCACGGCGTATCTCCTTGGTGTCGTAAGCACTCTCGGTGCTGGCAAAGCCCGCATCCTGCGGTAGGGAGAGATGGTAGAGGTTATCGGTGCGGTCCACAAAGGTCTGGTCGCGCACCGTCTTGCGATAGTTGTTGATAAAGATATTACGCATGATGGTGTACATCCACCCCTTGAAATTGGTGTCGGGGGTGTACTTGTCTTGATTGTCCAGCGCCTTGAGCGAGGTCTCCTGCAAGAGGTCGTAAGCCTCATCGCGGACCATCGTGAGCTTGAATGCGTAGCGCAGCAGTTCGTCCTGTACTGCGACCAGGTCGCGTTGAAATGAGTCGTTCATATTCTTTATCGTTGAAAAAGGTTAGTCCTGTTCGTCATTGATGCCGCAAAGGTAACATCAGGAACGACCGCCCACGGCCCCCTCCCAGCTTTTCAGATGGGGGGATTTCGTCAATTGTACATTATTCCCCCTCTTTTGATAGTTTTCGGGTGCTGGGTGGGGAGGGAGGCAAGGAGTCTCGCTTGCGAGCTATCGGGGGTAGAGGC
>CANBEE010000065.1 GCA_947367415.1 uncultured Bacteroidales bacterium | reverse complement strand
CTTTAGAAGAGGTGTTGCCATCTCACAACATAGCGATTGTTTCAACGGTTAAATATTTTATTGTTGAAAACATACGTTCGGCTCGTCGATTTTTAAAAGCGTGTAATAAAGCCATCAATATCGACGAACTAACGTTTTTCACCCTCAACGAGCACACTTTGCCATCGGAAATCCCCTCTATGTTAGAACCCATGAAGCAAGGTCACGACATGGGAATAATTTCCGAAGCAGGATGTCCGGCCATTGCCGACCCAGGAGCTGATATTGTTGCCATAGCTCAACAACATGGGTATAACGTAGTGCCACTCGTTGGGCCGTCAAGCATCCTCCTCTCGCTTATGGCTTCGGGGTTTAATGGCCAAAGCTTTGCTTTCCATGGCTACCTGCCTATCGAGGCCGGAGAGCGTGCCAAGATGCTCAAGCATCTGGAATCCAGGGCCTATAATGAATCGCAGACACAGCTGTTCATAGAGACTCCCTACCGCAATTTGAAGATGTTCGATGACATCCTCCGTACTTGCCGCCCACAAACTCGTCTGTGCATTGCTGCCAACCTCACTTGTGAAGGTGAATATGCTGTGACCCGCACCATTGCTGAGTGGAAGGGGCAACGCCCACCCATAGAGAAGATTCCCTGCATATTCTTGATTTATCGTAATTAGGTAAACCTTTTCTGTCGGTTTACCGAGAATAATAAGAGGAGGGTGTGTCGCACCCTCCTCTCTTGTTTCAGTATTGTCATTCTGAGCAAAGCGAAGAATCTCTATTTGTCATTTGGACTGCTATGAGATCCTTCGCTACGCTCAGGATGACACTACCGTATATTATTTATTAGTTTAGCTTCTTAATACGCAAACAAAGGATAATCCTTCATGGTCGCATTCACACGAGCACGAACGCTGGCGATAACCTCCTCGTTTTCTACGTTAGAGAGCACGGTCTCTATCATCTCGGCAATCTCCTCCATGAGACCCTCCTTGGCACCACGTGTAGTGATGGCAGGTGTTCCGAGACGGATACCAGAGGTCTGGAATGCTGAGCGGCTATCGAAGGGCACCATATTCTTATTTACGGTGATGTCGGCCGATACCAATGCTTTCTCGGCTACCTTACCGGTGAGGTCGGGATATTTCTCGCGCAAGTCTACGAGCATGCTGTGGTTGTCGGTGCCGCCCGATACTATGGTGAATCCACGTGCGATGAGCGCCTCGGCCAATGCCTTGGCATTCTTCTGTACCTGTGTCTGATACTCTTTATATTCGGGTTGCAACGCCTCGCCGAAGGCAACGGCCTTGGCTGCAATCACATGCTCGAGCGGACCACCCTGGATGCCGGGGAATACGGCAGAGTCGAGCAGTGCAGACATCATCTTTATCTCGCCCTTCGGAGTCTTCTTGCCCCAGGGATTGGGGAAGTCCTTACCCATCATGATGACACCACCACGAGGACCGCGCAGGGTCTTATGTGTAGTTGAGGTTACGATGTGGGCATACTTAACCGGGTTGTCGAGCAAGCCGGCAGCGATAAGTCCAGCGGGGTGAGCCATGTCGATCATCAGGATTGCACCTACCTTGTCGGCAATCTCGCGCATACGCTTGTAGTCCCATTCGCGTGAGTAGGCCGATCCGCCACCCACAATCAGCTTAGGCTGTTCGCGTAGGGCAACCTCCTCCATCTGGTCATAGTCGACGCGGCCGGTCTCCTTGTTCAGGTTATATTCGCAGGGAGTATACAGGATACCCGATGTGTTTACGAGCGAGCCATGTGAGAGGTGTCCGCCATGAGCCAGATTCAGACCCATGAACTTGTCACCCGGGTTAAGGCAAGCGAGGAATACGGCAGCATTGGCCTGTGCGCCAGAGTGGGGCTGTACGTTGGCCCATTCTGCTCCGAAGAGCTCTTTCAGACGCTCGATAGCCAGCTGTTCACTCTTGTCTACCACTTCGCAACCACCATAGTAGCGGCGGCCGGGGTATCCTTCGGCATATTTATTGGTCATGCATGAACCCATGGCCTGCATTACCTGGTCACTAACAAAGTTTTCTGATGCGATAAGCTCAATACCTTTAAGCTGTCTCTGATGTTCTTCTTCAATCAAGTTGAATACTAAATCGTCTCTTTTCATTGTCAATAGTTTAATTGATGTTATCCTTACGGGTTGCAAAAGTATACAAAAAAGACGGAATTGCGAACAAAATGCTAAATACTTTTGCTTATATAGATAAATAAAGTTGGTGCTCTCATTCTTTATTGATGTCGATGCAGACCCAAAAGAATGGGATTCTTTAGAATATAAAACCTATTGAGAAGCTGAGGACGTTTTTTCGTCGGTTGAATACGAAGCTTCCTGCCACAATGTTGTTGTCTGAATCTGCAGTGATAAAGTTGCGGGAAATGTTGTGTAGACCATATTCGAAGGAGAAATCAAAGAATACGGGGCTGATGCTTATGCCGAGTCCTACCATGAGGCTGAAATTGACAGGGTGGATGGATTCGTCGATAAACTTGTAGGGGAATTTTTCGAAACTATGGCTGCTATATTCGGTGAGTACGAATTTGGCTTTAGGACCAATGTAGAAAGACATTCCGTAGGGACCCTCCTTAAGTATGTGATAGCCGTAGTAAAGAGGTACCTCAAGACCATCAATCTTGGTGGTGATACTTGATTGCTCTTGAGGACCAGCGTTTGGATCCCATTGATTTGTTGAGAAGGATAGGGAGTATCTGCTGATGTTGTAGCTGCACTCGGTCTGTAGGTAGTGACGATTGATGTTGAGGCGCATGAGAGCTGTGTAGAAAGAGCTAATCTCTGAGTGCGCAGTATGCTCGGTGATGGGCTGGTGCATCACAGAAAGCTGCTGGACCTCATAGATAGTGGAGCTGAAACCGCCCTTTACACCATAGGTGATGTTGACGGGCTGCTTTGGCTGTGCAAAACCCGGTAAAAGAGCAATGGTCAATAGCAACACTGATAGCGCAGTTCTCATTGTAGCCTACAATAATAATTGTATATAATATATAATAAGGTGTATGTTGAGTGGACTATTTCTTCTTTTTCTTCTCTACCGACCAGCCAAACTTGCCGATTTTCTCTCCCAAATGGTAATAGCCTCCGTGAAGATATACTAATGGGTCGCTGTCGGCAAGCTCAAATTTGCCAGTCTCCTGATCTATGTATTTATCGTCGGCAATGACGTTTACCACCTCGGCGATATACATTTCGTGTGAACCGAGTGCAATGATTTCCTTGACACGGCATTCGATACTCAGTGGCGACTCTTCGATGATAGGGGCTGCTACGATGGCGGCTTTGCCGGGAGTGAGTCCCATCTCTTCAAATTTGTTGTAATCGCGTCCCGAGCGTACCCCACACCAATCTGTGGCAAAGGCGGTAGAGGAGTCGGTGAGATTGATGACAAACTCCATATTACGCTTGATGATGTCGGCAGAGTGACGCTCAGGGCGTACAGAAATGTAGCACATGGGCGGATTGGTGCAAATAGTGCCCGTCCATGCTATAGTGATGATGTTATACTCCTCTTCGCACGAGCCGCATGTGACCATCACGGCGGGAAGAGGGTATATCATCGTTCCGGGTTTCCAGTTTACTTTCATTTTTCTAGAGTCTACGTCAACAGACAAGGAGGTACGCTCAATGGACGGTTTATGTCATCGATAAACAAACTACAGATATATCCTTCGGAGATGTCTGCAGAGTGTTTATCATTGACTGTTGACTTTCAAACCAGCTTGACTTCGCTTTTGTTCTGCTCTTTTTCGCAATAGTGGCATTTGAGCGTGCCTTCTTCCTTGTTGACTACATGGAAGTGTGTGGGCATGGGCTCATTGTTGGTGATGCACTTGGGATTGCCACAACGCACGATGCCATGTAGCTCATCGGGGATGATGACCTCTTTTTTCTCTACCACGTCAAAGTCGCGTATGATATTGAGCACCACGTTGGGGGCTACAATAGAAAGGCGGCTTATCTCTTCGTCAGAGAAGTATTTGTCGGCTACCTTGATGATGCCTTTTTTGCCCAGTTTTTTGCTGTGAAGGTTATATCCGATGGTGACGCTTGATCCCAACTTCTCCAACTCGAGCAGTGAAGCGATGGTGAACACGAGCTCTGAAGGTATATGGTCGATGACGGTACCGTTCTCGAGAGCGGCTACCAGCAATTCTGTCTTATTGTTTTTCATAACTTATAGGTCTTTAATACGGTTAAACTTCTATACCCAAGCAATCGCAAATGAGTGCTTCGCGCACATAGAGCCCGTTTTTGGCTTGCTGGAAGTAGTATGCTTTGGGACTCTCGTCAACGTCATAGGAGATCTCATTCACGCGGGGTAGGGGATGCAGAATACGTAGGTTGTCCTTTGTGCCTTCGAGCATGCTCTTGCGCAGGATGTATACGTCTTTCACACGCTCGTATTCCATAAGGTCGGTGAAGCGTTCGCGCTGTACGCGTGTCATGTAAAGTATGTCGGCGTCAGCAATAGTCTCTTCGGTGAAGTCGGTATGCTCAACGTACTTTATGCCGTGCTCCTTGCAGTAGAGTTTGTATTCATTGGGCATGGCCAGTTCCTTGGGGGCAATGAAGTGGAACTGGGGGTTGAAGTGGCGCATGGCCATCAAGAGTGAGTGTACTGTACGTCCATATTTGAGGTCACCTACAAGGTATATGTTCAGATTCTCAAGAGTACCTTGCGTCTTGTAGATGGAATAGAGGTCGAGCATGGTCTGTGATGGATGCTGGTTGGCCCCATCGCCTGCGTTGATGATGGGCACAGGAGATACTTCACTTGCATAGCGGGCAGCACCTTCGAGGTGGTGACGCATTACGATGAGGTCGGCATAGTTGCTTACCATCATAATGGTGTCTTTCAGCGTTTCGCCTTTCGAGGAGCTAGAGGTGGCAGCGTCGCTAAAGCCGATGACACGTCCGCCCAAGCGGTTTACAGCGGTTTCAAAACTGAGTCGTGTACGTGTAGACGGCTCAAAGAACAGTGTAGCAATCACTCGCCCGTCCAGTGTCTTGCGGTTGGGCATTGCTTCAAATCGGCCGGCAGCCTCTAGCAAACTCATAATCTTTTCTTTGCTGAGGTCGGCAATGGTTACGAAACTCTTGGTCATGATATTCTGGATTATTTCATTGTTGTCTACTGCAAAAATAGTGTAAAACGAATGGATGAGCAAATTTATTTGTAAGTTTTCTGAGGCTCTGCTTAATTTCTGCATACTTTTTCCTAATTTTGCACTCATGATTGATACGACACTTTTTCAGGACAAGAAGGCTGTATATTATACGTTGGGTTGCAAACTCAACTTTTCTGAGACATCTACTATTGGGCGAACGTTACAAGAGGCAGGAGTGCGTACGGCACGTCGTGGCGAACAGGCTGATATTTGTATTGTCAACACCTGCTCCGTAACTGAGCAAGCCGACAAAAAATGCCGTCAGGCTATACACCGTCTGGTGAAACAGCATCCCGATGCCTTCGTCGTGGTCACTGGTTGCTATGCTCAGCTCAAGCCTGAGCAGGTGGCTTCTATCGCAGGAGTAGACCTAGTATTAGGTATGGACAAGAAGGGTGAATTGCTGGAACATCTTCATTCGCTCGAAAAGCGTTCACACGGCGAAGTGCTCACCATTCCCGCAAAGGATATTCGCACCTTTGTACCCTCCTGCTCACAAGGCGACCGTACTCGTTTCTTCCTTAAGGTTCAGGATGGGTGCGACTACTTCTGTTCCTATTGTACGATTCCCTATGCTCGTGGGCGCAGTCGCAACGGAACTATCGCTTCGCTTGTGGAGCAAGCTCGCCAGGCTGCAGCTGAAGGAGCCAAGGAGATTGTTATTACGGGAGTTAATATAGGTGATTTCGGTAAGTCTACTGGTGAGACATTCATTGACCTTATACGTGCTCTCGATGAGGTAGAGGGTATAGCTCGATATCGCATTTCGTCGATCGAGCCCAATCTGCTGACTGATGAGGTGATTGAGTTTGTTGCCCAGTCACGTGCCTTCATGCCCCACTTCCATATCCCGCTTCAGGCTGGTAGCGATGCTGTGCTTCGACTTATGCGTCGTCGTTACGATACGGCATTGTTTGCATCCAAGATACGCAAGATACGTTCGCTCATGCCCCATGCTTTCATTGGGGTTGATGTTATCGTGGGCACTCGTGGCGAGGAAGAGGCATACTTCGAGGAGGCATACCGCTTCATTGAATCGCTCAATATCACGGCACTGCATGTGTTCAGCTATTCAGAACGCCCTGGTACCCAGGCGCTCAAGATTGAGCATAAGGTTAGTCCACAGGAGAAGCATAGCCGTAGTGAACGATTGCTGGCACTCTCCGAGGCCAAGCAGCATGCTTTCTATGCTCGTCATATTGGTGGCGAGGCTGTTGTCTTGCTCGAAAAGCCAAAGGCAGGACAATCGTTCCATGGATTTACTGATAATTATATCCGTGTCGAGGTCAGTGACCCTTCGGCACAGGACAATGCTTTGGTGCGTGTGCAGCTTGGTGACTTCAATGAGGAGGGTACGGCTTTGGTTGGGAGAATTATGAATTATGAATTATGAATTATGGATTTATCGAATTCTCCGAGCAATCCGACTTTTCCGATAAATAAGCTAAAAAATCTGTCAATGAAGATAGCAGTTGTAATACTCAATTGGAATGGTGAGCAGATGCTTCGGGATTTCTTGCCCTCAGTAGTCAAACATTCACACTTGCCCGAGGCATTGGGCGAGGCCGCTGTATATGTAGCCGACAATGGGTCTACAGATGGCTCTTTGGCACTGCTCGACGCAGAGTTCCCTACGGTTCGTACGATTGTCCTTGACCATAATTATGGTTTTGCCGATGGTTATAACAAGGCTTTTGAAGCTGTTGACGCAGAGTATGCTGTATTGCTCAACTCCGATGTGGAGGTTACCTCCGGCTGGTTGCTCTCGCTTGTAGCGTATCTTGATGCGCATCCTCAGGTTGCTGCTTGTCAGCCCAAGTTGCTTGCATGGCATAAGAAGGAGGAGTTCGAATATGCAGGAGCGATGGGTGGTTTTCTTGACCGTTATGGCTATCCCTATTGCCGAGGCCGCATTTTCAGTACGGTTGAGCGTGACCATGGACAATATGATGCTGATGTGCCGTTGCTTTGGGCTACGGGTGCATGCCTTGCTGTGCGCTTGGCTACATATAAGGCTGTGGGAGGTCTTGATGGCCGCTTCTTTGCTCACATGGAGGAGATTGATCTTTGCTGGCGTCTTCGTTGCCGTGGCTATGAGGTTCGCAGTGTGGCCTCCAGTGTGGTATATCATGTCGGTGGAGCAACACTTAATGCAGGCCATCCTCGCAAGACATTCCTTAACTTTCGTAACAACTTGCTCATGCTCTATAAGAATCTCCCGTCGGGTGAGCTCCGCAGGGTACTCTTTGTGCGAGGTATCCTTGATTATGTAGCTGCTGCAACTTTCCTTCTCAAGGGAGAGTGGGGAAGTGTGAAGGCTGTTTTTCGTGCTCGTCGGGAGTTTCGCCAACTGAAGCCTCAGTTCCGTGCATCCCGTAAGGAGAATCTACTGCAGGCTGTCTCTATGGATGTACCTGAACGTACCCACTTCTCCATACTCTGGCGTTATCATCTGAAGGGACAGAAAACCTACGATAAGGTTGTCTTGAAATAAGAGCTACATATTTATATAGTTGTCAAATTGCGCAATATTATCAACAATACATAATTATGAACAAACACACACAATTTGCTTTTCGTACACTTGTCTTTGGGGTTATACTCTTGATGTCAGGTGTGCTGACTGCTCAGTCTGCATTTCGCAAGGGGGCGTATTACAATCTTTTTCCAGCAACAGACGGCCATCAAGTGCTTGAACTGGATGGTGCTAAGCTGAAGTTCCAGAAGATGGATGCTACGGCTGAGGGGCAGTACTGGACCGTGACAGAGCTCTCGGGCAGCGTGCGCATCATCAACCCCTTCACCAATCAGGCACTGCGTGCCGATGGCAATAAGGTGGGGGTAGGTGAGAACAATGGTTCTGACGAGGCACAATTATGGAAGGTAGAGACATTCCAAGGCAAGATGCGTGAAGCCGTTCTCCTCATTCCTGCCAACCGCTCCGAGGTGGCCATGTATCGTGAGAGCAATGGTACACTCTCGCTCATTCCTGTAGCAGAGGCCCGCACGAAGAATGCATCGGCTTTTCGCATTGCTGAATCGCTAGAATATGGCTTCGATGCCGATGCCACCTATCGTATCCATCCTTTCGGCCAGCGCGAACTGTCGCTCGGTAATGGCGATAGCGGTGAGAACAATGCTCGCATCGTAGCGGAGAAGAACGATACGGCCAACCGCGGACAGTACTGGGCTATGACCATGATTAACCTCACCGAGCGTGCTGTAGAAGGAGCCTTCTATGCACAGAACTTTGATGATGGTGGTGGTAACCCTGCCGTAGACTATCTGTTGCAGTGGCCTGCTCAGTCGGGAGTGTGGAACAACGCCCGTTTCCGCTTCGAGCCGGCATGGATAGGAAAGGATGAATCTGTTCGTGCTACTAACAATGGTCAACCATTGTTCGCTTACCGTATCCTCTCCACCTCTCCTCATAAGGCTGGCAAGATGTTTGCCCTGCGCGATGGCCGCATGATGCTCGTGCCCTACGATAAGGACGACAGTTCGGGATGGTTCACCTTCGAGGAGGTGAAGAAGCCTAAGTTTACTGCCCCCTACTGGGAGGACGAGACCATGTTTGAGGAGAACAAGGAGCGTGCCGTGGCTACCTATATGCCTTATGAGTCGGAAGCTGCCATGTTGGCCGATGCCGAGTACTACGCTACTCCGTGGACCGTGCCGGTGAACAGCCGATTCCAGTCGCTCAATGGCAACTGGAAATTCAACCTCGTGAGCGAGCCTTCGCAGCGTCCGCTCACCTTCTTCGAAGAGGGCTTCGACGATAGCCAGTGGGACGAGATTCCCGTACCCTCAAACTGGGAGATGCACGGCTACGACCTCCCCATCTACTGCAACGTGGAGTATCCCCATGCCAACACACCGCCCTATATCAAGGCGCGTCCCTACTACAATGACAATGGCAAGAACTACGGCATCAACCCCGTAGGCTCATATACCCACACCTTCAGCGTGCCCGCCGAGTGGGATGGCAGCCGCACCTTCATCCACTTTGGCGGTATCTACTCTGCTGCTTTCGTATGGCTCAATGGCCAGTATGTGGGTTACACACAGGGAGCCAACAATGTGGCCGAGTTTGACATCACTCCCTATATATATAAAGGAAAAGAAAACCGCCTTGCCGTGCAGGTGTTCCGCTGGAGCGACGGTTCGTACCTCGAGTGTCAGGACATGTTCCGCATGAGCGGCATCTTCCGTGACGTATACCTTTACAATGTGCCTACCGTATCGGTGCGCGACCACTACATCCATAGCGAGTATGACAGTGGTGACAACACCATGCATACTACCACCAACGTGGAGCTCACCCTCGACAACCGTGACGGACTCACCGGCAAGAAACAGCTCGAGGTATCGCTCTACGACCCCGCAGGACAACAGGTGGCCAAAGAGATCATCACCGCTGAGTTTACAGCCGACAAGAAGGAGTTGGGTGTAATGGCTCGCATGGAACTGGACAATCCGCTCATGTGGAATGCCGAGCATCCGCACCTCTACACCGTACGTGTGGTGCAGAAGGATGCCGAGGGCAATGAAGAGATGGCTTTCTCTACCAAGCACGGCTTCCGCTACATCGAGATCAAGAACTCGCTCATGTATGTCAATGGCGAGAAGGTGCTCTTCAAGGGTGTCAACCGTCACGACACTCATCCCAAGTATGGCCGTGCCGTACCCACCGAGTCGATGCTCGAGGATGTACTGCTCATGAAGCGCAACAACATCAATACCATCCGCACCAGTCACTATCCCAATGCGGCTCGCATGTATGCCATGTTTGACCACTACGGACTCTACTGCTGCGACGAGGCCGACCTCGAGGACCACGCCAACCAGAGCATCTCGAACATGAAGTCGTGGATTCCTGCCTTTGTGGACCGTATCGAGCGTATGGTATATCGTGACCGCAACCACGTATCTGTTGTCATGTGGAGTCTCGGCAATGAGGCAGGCTACGGAAGCAACTTTGCCGACTGCTACGATGCAGCCCGCCGCTGCGATATGGCTGCACAGGCCATCAGCCGCCGCCCCATCCACTATGAGGGAACACGCGGTGGACGCGACTTCGGTGGCGAGGCCTACTCGGATTTCTACTCCAAGATGTACCCTGGCATGGCTTGGATGAAGAAGAATACCAGCAACCTCGACAAGCCCATGTTCATCTGCGAGTATGCCCATGCCATGGGCAATGCCATCGGTAACCTTCGCGAGTATTGGGACCACATCGAGGCCTCCAACGCTTGCATCGGTGGCTGCATCTGGGACTGGGTGGACCAGGCCATCTACGACCCCAAGGAGATGAAGCAGGGCATCTATCGCCTCCACACGGGTTACGACTACCCAGGTCCTCATCAGGGTAACTTCTGCTCTAACGGTGTTATTCTCGCTACTCGTCACGAAGGCGGTAAACTCAAGGAGGTGAAGGCCGCGCATCAGTTCGTGAAGTTCGATGTGAAGGATGTGAACATGAAGAAGAACCGCGCTACGGTGACCATCTACAACGATTACGACTTCACCTCGCTCAGCGCATTTAACCTCGTATACGACGTGGTGAAGGAGGGTAGAGTGGTGTCTACACGCACCGTAAAGCTGCCCGATGTGAAGCCTCACGATACTTGGAAGGGCGAAATCAAGCTCCCCAAGGCGGCACTGAAGAAGGCCGATGCGGCAGATACAGAGACCATGCTCAACCTTCGTCTCGTGCGTCGCGTTGCCACTGTTTACTGCGAGGCAGGCCACGAGGAGGCATTGGCACAGTTCACTCTTGTAGAGCGTGGCAACTTGGAAGATATTGCTCCGAAGGGCGAACCTATCCTTGCTACCTCAAGTCTCCACGAAGTGATGGTGGGCAACGACAAGGTACAGGCTACCTTCGATGCCGCTACAGGGCGCCTTACCGCGCTGGCCTTTGAGGGACGCAACATCATTGCCGATGGTCAGGGCTTCCTCTACGACAATCATCGCTGGATTGAGAACGACCGCTACGGCAACGTGTCGAACGGTCTTGAGGCAGAGGGCACAATCGAAGTGGTGGAAGAGAATGGCAACACCGTCATCAAGACGCGCCGTGGCGGTAGCCTGTGCGATACCGAGATCAACTACATCATCTATCCGCAAGGCATTGTCGATGTAGAGGCTGCCTTCGTGCCCAAGAGCGGCAACTTGCGTCGTGCGGGTCTCGTATGTATGGTTGATTCATCGCTCCATAATGTAGACTACTACGCTTATGGTCCTTGGGAGAACTACTGCGACCGCAAGGATGGTGCCGTCGTAGGTCGCTATTCGACCACGGTAGCCGATATGCCCGAGCGCTATGTGAAACCACAGATGACTGGTGGCCGTGAGGGTTTGCGCCAGCTCACCCTCCGCGATGAACAGGGCTTCGGCATCAACATCGAGACTGAAGGCACCGTATCCTTCTCGGCTCTCCAATACACCGACGAGGACCTGATGAATGCCCGCCACTTCTGGGAGATGCAGGCTCGTCCCTACACCGTACTCCACCTCGACGCATGGACCCGTGGCGTGGGTAACGCCAGCTGCGGACACGATGTAGACACCCTGCCCGAGTACCGCGTGCCGAACAAGAAGATGACCTACACCTTGCGTATCAGTAAGCTGTAGTCAGCATAAATAATAGACTCGTTTGTCTCATTGAACAA
>CANBEE010000064.1 GCA_947367415.1 uncultured Bacteroidales bacterium | reverse complement strand
CTATATTCTCTCGTTGAAATTTGATATTTCGTTCGGCTTGCACTTACTTTAGTGCTTGCTATGCAAGCCCAGAAGATAGGCGGCGCCTCAGAAATGCTCAAATAAATTTGGCATTTCATTCGGCTTGCACTATCTTTGTCGCTCTAATTATAAGAAAAGTAAAAACAATGAAGAAATTCCTGAATCTTAGCCTGCTTGTGGCAGTGCTGTTCGGGGTATTCCCGACAAACCACTCGTATGCTGCTGACCGCGAGCACACACTGAAAGTGTACAACTGGGCCGACTACATCGATGAGAGCCTATTGGACGAGTTTGAGGTATGGTACAAAGAGCAAACCGGTGAGGAGGTAGAAATAATCTACCAGCTCTTCGACATCAATGAGGTGATGCTTGCCAAACTCGAAAAGGGGCACGAAGACTTCGACGTGGTGTGTCCCTCAGAGTACATCATCGACCGCATGCTGGCCAATGACATGCTGCTCCCCATCCCTCGCGACTTTGGCAACACGCCCGACTACATCAGTTTGGTATCGCCCTACGTCATCGACCAGTTCTCACGCATGGACAAGGAGGGCAAGCCTGCCAACGACTATGCCGTAGGCTATATGTGGGGTACCACAGGTATCCTATACAACCCAGAGTATGTGACCGATGAGGAGGTAGATTCATGGGGCATCATCTGGGACGACCGCTTCGAGGGCAAAATTCTCATGAAGGATGCATACCGCGACATCTTCGGCCCGATGCTCATGTATGCCCGCTACCAGGACATCCTCGATGGCAAGGTGACACGCGAACAGCTCATGAACGACTCATCTGACGAGGCTATCGCCACCGTAGAGAACCTGCTCAAGGCTGCCAAGAAGAATATAGCAGGCTGGGAAGTGGACTTCGGCAAGGAGATGATGACCAAGAAGAAAGCCTACATGAATGTGAGCTGGAGCGGCGATGCCGTATGGGCTATCGACGAGGCTGCAGCCATCGGCATGACCCTGAAGTACCACGTACCCCGCGAAGGCTCCAACGTATGGTTCGATGGATGGGTAATACCCAAATACGCCGTCAACACCAAGGCCGCCTCGTACTTCATCAACTTCATGTGTATGCCCGAGAATGCGCTGCGCAACATGGACGAGATTGGCTACGTGAGCGTCATCGCTTCGCCCGAAATACTGGAAGCCAAGATTGACTCTTCACTGAACGAATACATCGACCTCACCTACTTCTTCGGCGAGGAGGCCGACAGCGTACCCGTCAACAGCATCCAGTACCCTGACCAGAGCGTCATCGACCGCGCAGCACTGATGCGCGACTGCGGTAGCCGCACCAAGAATATGCTGGAGATGTGGAGCCGCGTGAAGGGCGACAACCTGGAGTCGTGGGTCATCATCCTCATCGTCGTAGTGCTGGGCGGTGCCATCGCATGGGGCATATACAACAAGGTGCAGCAAAAGAAACGCCAAGCCAAGCGTAAGAAAAAGAGCCAACGAAGAAGATAAACCATACAACATTAGATAAACAAAAGCAGCACATACAAGACTTCCTCGTATGTGCTGCTTTTATTTTCATTCTTATAAATTATGGCCAGCGAACCTGTCCGGAACCTTCAATAAGGTATTTGTAGGTGGTAAGTTCGTTCAGGGCCATGGGGCCGCGTGCATGTAACTTTTGGGTAGAGATGCCGATCTCTGCGCCAAAGCCGAATTGGGCACCATCGGTAAAGGCGGTAGAGACATTGGCATAGACACATGCTGCATCAACAGCTTGTTGGAATCGACGAATTTGTCAAGCCCCTCCTTGGTGGTGAGCACCTGACGAAATCAGTATCACCTCCCATCCACGCTTGTGGAGCTCAGCCACCTGGTCTGTGATGGCCGACATGCGGGTAATGTCCAGCGTACCGTCCTTGCGGGTCAGCACGTTGCTTCCAATCTTCACTGCAATGCGCTTCATTTTCATTTGCTTGCTTTCAGTCCTTCAATAACAGCGTTGGTAAAGCCTGCACGCTCCATAGCATTGAGGCCTTTGATGGTGATGCCACCTGCCGTCGTCACCTTATCGATTTCCACCTCGGGATGTGTGCCCTGCGAGAGCAGCAGTGCTGCAGCACCTTTCACCGTGTGCTCCACAATTTCCGCAGCCTCGCCCGGGCGGAAGCCAAGCTCAACGCCACCTTCCATGGCTGCACGTATGTAGCGCATGGCAAAGGCTATGCCACATGAGGCCAAGGAGGTTCCGGCAGGTATAAGCTTCTCGGCAACCACCATCGTATACCCGATAGTCGAGAACAGCTGGCGTACGAGCTCTACCTGCTCCTCGGTGGCTCCCCTCGAAGCAATGAAGGTAACGCTCTCCAACACCTCGGCTGCCGTATTGGGAACGACACGGAAGAGCATGGGCTCGGCAAACGACTCGGGGAACCGTGGTTCTCTCTCTTCGGCCTCGGCCATGATACGCTCCATCTCGTACTGCTCGTAATCGGGCACAAGAAGATGAGTGAGGTCCTTGAGGGTGATGCCTGCCGCAACAGAAATGATCATCTGCCGCTTCAAATCCACAAACGGACGTATCTCCTCGATGACATCCCCGATGAACCAAGGTTTCACAGCCAGTATGATAATGTCAGCAGCGCGGGCAGCTTCCTTATTGTCACAGCTCACACGCAATGAGGCGTCATACTGGCGCAACTTATTCAGCGTGTTCTCTGTCTTTGCCGTACAGATAATATCCTTGGGGGCACATGTGCCCGACTTAATGAGTCCTCTTACGATTGCACCGCCCATATTTCCGGTGCCGATAACAGCGATTGTCATAGTTCACTTTTTACCTTTGTTACACACTATACCTAGCTTGTCATAACAAGCCGTTTGCAAAAGTAGTGATTATTCTGCGAATAAACGTAGCAATACAGACAAATTATTCGATGTGACTGCAACGGCATAGCATTCTCATAATTTGGTCATATAAGTCAAAACAACCCACCCTTCTTTGTGTTTTCTAAAAAATAGCGTAAATTTGCAAGAATTACGTTTGACTTCTTTAAGCAAATAACCAAAATTACAGACTATATGAATACGAAAGCAAGATTGATTGTAATGAACTTCCTAGAGTTCGCCGTGTGGGGTGCCTACCTCACCTCTATGGGCGGCTACCTTGCCAAGGTGGGCCTGGCCGAGAATATCGGTTGGTTCTACTCCGTGCAGGGCTTCGTGTCGCTCTTCATGCCAGCGCTCATCGGTATCGTGGCCGACCGCTTTGTTCCTGCACAGAAAATGCTCGGTATCAGCCATCTGTTGGCAGGTACCTTCATGGCATTGGCCGGATACATGGGCATGACGCATGGCGATAGCGTGACGTTCGGCCAAATCTTCCCCCTCTACGCACTCAGCGTAGCGTTCTTCATGCCCACCTTGGGCTTGTCCAACTCGGTATCCTACTCGGCGCTCGACCGTGCCGGACTCGACACCGTGAAGGCCTTCCCGCCCATCCGTGTGTTTGGCACCATCGGCTTCATCGTGTCGATGTGGATTGTCGACCTCATGGGCTTCCAGCATGGCTATGAACAGTTCTTCGTGAGCGCCCTGTGGAGCGTGGTGCTCGGTGCCTATGCCTTCACCCTACCTCCCTGTGCCGTGAACAAGGGCAAGAAGTCGGGCTCGATGATTGATGCCCTCGGCCTGCGTGCCTTCGCCCTGTTCAAGAAGAAGAAGATGGCCATCTTCTTCATCTTCTCCATGCTGCTGGGTGTGTCGCTGCAGATTACCAATGGCTATGCCAACCCCTTCATCTCGAGCTTTGCCGGCATCGCCGAGTATGCCGATTCGTTTGCCGTGGCCCATGCCAACATCCTGATATCGCTCTCACAGGTTTCCGAGACGCTGTGTATCCTGCTCATCCCCTTCTGCCTGAAGCGCTTCGGCATCAAGAACGTGATGCTCATCGCCATGTTTGCTTGGGTGCTCCGCTTCGGCTTCTTTGCCGTGGGTAACCCCGGTAACGGTGTATGGCTGTTTATACTTTCGATGATCGTGTATGGCGTGGCGTTCGACTTCTTCAACATTTCGGGTTCGCTCTTTGTTGATAAGGAGACCGACATGAACATCCGCTCCAGCGCCCAGGGCCTTTTCATCATGATGACCAATGGCTTCGGTGCCACAGTGGGTACGCTGAGCGCTCAGGCGGTAGTCAATGCGGTGGTATACTCCAAGGACACCCCGATGGCACAGATGGCCGGATGGGAGACCGTATGGTACATCTTTGCGGGCTATGCCCTCGTGGTAGCTATACTATTTGCGTTTATCTTCCGTTATAAGCATGTGAAGGAGAAATAAAGCAGATTCCAAATGAAAGTCGAACTCAAAGTACAGGACCTGTTGCAGAAGGCGGCGAACGACAAGTTCTACATCGCCCTGCTACGTGAGCGTGACGGCAATCGCAGTCTGCCCATCCTGGTGGGCTTGCTCGAGGCACAGGCCATCGCCATGTTCCTCCGCGATGTCTCCACCGAGCGTCCTATGCTTCACGACCTCATTGCCGGCATGGCCGACGCCTTTGCCATACGCATCCAGGAGGTATATATATATAAGGTGAAGGGGGGCGTGTTCTACTCCTACCTCGTATGCGAGCAGTACGGGCAGACTGTCAATGTAGATGCCCGCACCTCCGATGCCATCGCCATCGCCCTGCACCAAGGCCGCCCCATCTATATCGACGAGGAGCTGCTCAATACCCAGTGCATGCGCGACGAAGGGGGCGGTGCCTACTCCATGCCTATCACCGTGATGAATACCGAGGTGCTGCGTGGAGTGCTCAAGACTGCTATCGAGCGTGAAGACTACGAACTCGCTGCCCACCTGCGCGATGTGATTCGGGAGAGAGAGGAGGATAATTCTGAATTATGAATTCTTGCACAACATCGCGGAACTCCAATTCACAATTCATAATTCACAATTGACAACTCATAATTCATAATTCAAAATTCAGAATTCCAGAACGTGTTTTTATTCTACACCCCCGACATTGCTACTACCCTTGAGCTCCCCCAAGAGGAGGCGGCTCATGCTCTTCGTGTGCTGCGCCTCACCGAAGGCGCCGAGGTGATGCTCACCGACGGCAAGGGCTCGTTCTATCGTGCCGAGATTGATATCATCAGTGGCAAGCGCTGCTATGTGCGCATCGTAGAGACCACCACGCCCGAGCCCCTGTGGCAGGGACATCTGCACCTGGCGATGGCGCCTACCAAGAATATGGACCGCATCGAGTGGTTTGTCGAGAAAGCCACTGAGATTGGAGTCAGCGAAATCACCTTTCTCGATTGCCGCTTCTCCGAACGCAAGGTAGTGAAGACCGAGCGTGTCGAGAAGATACTCGTTTCGGCAATGAAGCAGTCGCTCAAGCCTACGCTGCCTGTGCTCAATGGTATGACGCCCTTCAACAAGTTTGTGGCCCAACCCTTCGCGGGGCAGAAGTTTATCGCCCACTGCTACGAGGGCGACAAGGAGCCCCTCATGCAGGCCCTCACGCCCGGCGAGGATGCCCTCGTGCTCATCGGCCCCGAGGGAGACTTCAGCCCCGAGGAGGTGAAAGCCGCCATCGACCACGGCTTCCGCCCCATCACCCTGGGCAAGTCGCGCTTGCGCACCGAGACTGCAGCCTTGGTGGCGGTGCATATGATGAACTTATCGGCCTCCCCTACCCCCTCCCAAGGAGGGGGACTCGAAGAGCCTGAAGATAAAATGTAATTAACAATAATTGATAATATAAGCGCTTCCGCGATGCACGAATCACCCCTCCTTGGGAGGGGCAAGGGGGAGGCCACAGTTCTTATGCGTTATTTCATCACCCTATCCTACGACGGCACCAACTATCATGGTTGGCAGATACAGCCCAACGGCATCTCCGTGCAGGAGGCCCTGACCGAGGCGCTCACCACGCTCTTGCGTGAGGAGACCCCTGTCACAGGTGCTGGTCGCACCGATGCCGGTGTGCATGCCCTGAAGATGATTGCCCACTTCGACACCGGGCACGAGGTTGACTGCCAGCGCCTTGCCGACAAGCTCAACCGCATACTCCCTCCCGACATCGCCGTGCAGCGCGTGCAGCCCGTATGTGCCGATGCGCATGCCCGCTTCAGCGCCACCTCGCGCACCTACCACTACTACGTGTCTACAGCCAAGGACCCCTTCAGCCGTCACCGTGCTATGCGTCTCTTCCATGCCCCCGACTTTGAGCGGATGAACGAGGCTGCCCGCCGTCTCTTCGACTATACCGACTTCACCAGCTTCAGCAAGCTCCACACCGATGTGGCCACCAACAACTGCCGCATCATGCAGGCCCGATGGGAGCAGGTGAGCGAGCACGAGTGGCGCTTTGTAATCCAGGCCGACCGCTTCCTGCGCAATATGGTGCGTGCCGTCGTGGGCACCCTGCTCGAGGTGGGTCGCGGCAAGATGACCGTCGAGGAGTTCTGCCAAGTGATTGAGAAGAGAGACCGCTGCAGTGCCGGCACCTCCGTCCCCGGCAACGCCCTGTTCCTGGTAGATGTCACCTACCCCACCGAAATCTTCAAAATAGGCTGAAATAGTACAAAAAGAACAAAAAAGTAGCAGCCGTGTTACTAGAGTTTGTCGAATTATATATACATTTGCAGCAAATCCGTAGAGTGAATACACTGAATAATAAACATTAATAATTAAAAGACGTATGACAACAACAAAAAAGAATGGCAACATGGTGGCCATTATCACCATGTTCTTCATCTTCGCGATGATCTCGTTCGTTACCAACATGGCAGCGCCATTTGGTACTATTTGGGGCTACACCTATGAGTGGGCCGGCATGATGGGTAATATGATGAACTTTGCCGCTTACCTCTTCATGGGTATCCCTGCCGGCAAGATGCTCATCTCGGTAGGCTACAAGAAGACCTCCCTCATCGCCCTGGCCGTAGGTTTCATCGGCTTGCTGGTGCAGTACCTCAGCAGCATCTTCGGTGCCGACATCGCCGTGTTCAGCGTTGGCGGACAGGCCGTAGCGCTCAACCTCATCATCTACCTGCTCGGTGCCTTCATCTGCGGTTTCTGCGTATGTATGCTCAACACCGTTGTGAACCCCATGCTCAACCTCCTCGGTGGTGGTGGCAACAAGGGTAACCAGCTGGTACAGACAGGCGGTACGCTCAACTCCCTCTCAGGTACGCTTACTCCGTTCCTCGTAGGCGTGCTGGTAGGTACCGTGACCGACAAGACCAGCATGGGCGACGTAGCTCCCCTGCTCTTCATCGGTATGGGAGTGTTTGCCCTGGCCTTCCTCATCATCAGCTTCGTAGCCATCCCCGAGCCTGCACTGGGTCGTGGCAAGAATGTGAAGTACGAGCACAGCGCCTGGAACTTCCGCCACTTCGTGCTTGGCGCCGTAGCCATCTTCTTCTATGTAGGTATCGAGATTGGTATCCCCAATGAGATGATTTTCTATATCAACAACCTCGGCTTCGAAGGTTCGGCAGCTGTTGCCGGCACCCTCTCGGCAGCCTACTGGTTGCTCATGCTCTGCGGCCGTTTCCTCAGCTCCATCATCAGCGGTAAGGTATCGACCCGCTTGCAGATGATTATCGTGTCATCCGTAGCCATAGCCCTGTTGCTCATCGCCATCTTCCTGCCCGAAAGCATGAGCATGACCATCAAGGGTGGCGAGGTACCCTTGAAGTGTGCCTTCATCGCGGCTTGCGGTCTCTGCACCTCCATCATGTGGGGCGCCATCTTCAACCTCTGCGTTGAGGGTCTTGGCAAGTACACCGAGCAGGCATCAGGTATCTTCATGATGCTCGTTGTGGGTGGAGGTATCATGCCGCTCATCCAGCACAACGTGCTCGCCCTCAACATCGGCTACATCCCCAGCTACTGGTTGGTAGTAGCTATGCTTGCCTACATCCTCTTCTATGCCCTCATCGGCTGCAAGAATGTAAACAAGGAGATCCCCGTAGAGTAATCCACAGAGAAACTCCGTATAGAACCGAAAAGCCTGGAGCATGCGCTTCCAGGCTTTTTTTACGCTCTTGCATCATGGTGAAGGTAATAAGAATCTAACAAACAAGAATTGACGATAGGCAAAATACTCAACAACGAGCAGATGCGCCCTGCTTCATAGCAGAGCGCACCCAAAATGAAGTATAAAGTAAACACTAACGATATGTAATCACGGTTCGCCAAGGTACTTGAGGATGGTCTTTACTTGACTTCAGGTGAACACGCGGTCGCCTTCTTTATAGCCCTGCTTTTGCAAAGCGCCCCATAAGCCTCGCGTGTAGTGAAGGTCTTTATTGAAGATACGCACGGCAGCGCTGTAATCCTTGTCGGGATAATACTCTTGCGCGAGGTCGCCTATCCAATAGGCACGTATTTCAAATCTTGCCATGGAGGACTAATCATTCGTTTATTGCGCGGCCTAGGACTGGCAATCGTCTCATTCCTGCTCATGTAGCACGAGTGAGCCACTCCTCGGGGAGGGCTAAGCAAGCTACAGACAACAATAAAAGTATGCCGCCCAGCAACAGTGCTTTATATATTATTACAGGCAGGTAATCAGTTGTTTACCCTGCTGTTTGTGTCTGGCTGCTGATGTTGATAATCATCTGTGCGATGTTATCGGTAAATAGGCGTGCTGCAACAGCTATGAGGATGACACCGAAGAACTTGCGGATGACATATACCCCACCCTTTCCCATCCAATGCTGCACCTTATCGGTCATCGTCAGCACGAAGAACACGAATGCCATATTGGCCAGGAGACCAAGCAGGATATTGACGTCGGCATACTCGGCACGCAATGAGAGCAGTGTGGTGAACGAGCCGGCACCGGCAATGAGTGGGAACACAAGTGGCACGATAGTGGCTTCGCTCGTGGGGCCATTGAACTTGAATATCTCCACATCAAGCAGCATCTCCAAAGCCATGAGGAAGATAACGATAGCACCTGCCACGGCAAAGGAGGAGATATCAACGTGGAAGAGCTTGAGCATGACGTCGCCGGCATAGAAGAAACCGACGAGCAGGAGGGTGGAAAGCAACGTAGCCTTAATGGGCTTTATGGTCTTTCCGCCTTCACGCAATGAGATGATAATGGGGGTTGACCCTACAGCATCGATGACTGCAAACAAGATGATGAATGCGCTGAGAAACTCCTGAAAGTTGAATGTTCCGAAACCCATAATAACCTCTTTTTTTTAATTATATCTCTCCCTTGCAAGAAGAGGTTGAGACTTTTCTACTATTTCGCAGGCAAAGGTATGAATTCTTATGCAAATATGCAAGTCCTGACAAAGGGTAAAAAAGACGGTCTTCTATTCCGGGAAATTGGGGGACTGGCGATGAGCGATACGCATGAGGCTGTCCATCTCGGCTATAAGAGCGGGATAGAGGGTGGCCAGATTGGTCGTTTCGTTCGGGTCGGCTGTGATATGATACAGTTCGAGTGGTGTATCACGTTTTACCGAAACTGCCTTCCACTCGCCACGAATGGCTGCGCGTTGCTTCCCCGGAAATTCCCAATAGAACAAACGGCTATCGGTATCCATTTCTTCGTTGCTGTTATAGAAGAGCGGAGCTATATTCATGCCGTCCAACTCGGCAGGGAGATGCTGCTCGGCATCGGCAATATAGGCCAAGGTGGGCATCACATCGGGAAACCATATGCGATTGTCGATTGTCTGTGGGGCTATGAGGGACGCCATGTTCACAATAAATGGTACGCGCAAGCCACCCTCGTAAAGCTGTGCTTTCATGCCACGCAGATCGCCCACACAGCGGAGAGTCTCACGGGGTGCCTGGCGTGCCGCGCCATTGTCTGAAGCAAATATGATGAGCGTGTTGTCGCGCAGGCCAAGCTTGTCCAACTCGGCCAACACACGCCCGATTGCCTGATCCATATGAGTGATGAGTGAGGCATAGCGCTGCGTATTGGCTTCCCATGGAGTATGGGCATACCAATGGGTGTCATCTATATTGTAGGGTTCGTGCGGGGCATCGTATGCCAAATAGAGGAAGAACGGGTTGTCCTGGTTACGACGTATAAACTGGATTGCATCATCAGTAGACAAATCGGTGTTGTGGACGGCGTGTGCTCCCCTCTCATTGGCTGTGATATTGATGAGCTCTCTGCCGTGGAAGCGGTAATAGGGATAGTAATAGGGATCATTGGAATGGGCCGTACTGATGAGCCATCCGTAAAATTCATCGAACCCGCGATTGAGCGGAGTGGCCTCAGGATTGAATCCATCAAGATGCCACTTGTTGACCAAGCAGGTACGATAACCTGCTTCACGGAGCACATGAGCGATGGTGGTGTCCGTCTCGAGCAGATGCATTCGTCGGATTGTCTGCTGCCCCTTCTTGCCCTCTATGCCACCAGCCTTGACGAAATTGTCGCGAATAGTGCTGTGACCGGTGTGCTTGCCGGTCATCAGCGTGCATCGTGAGGGGGAGCTCACTGCCGAGCCTGCATAGCAATGGGTGAAGCGTGCACCGGTAGCTGCCAATTGGTCAATGACAGGGGTATGTATAAACTCGTTGCCATAACAGGAGAGATCGGCATATCCCAAATCATCGGCCAATATAAACAGGATATTGGGACGCTGCGTATCGTCCTGAGCCATTGTTGTGACTGCCGACGTTGCAAGCAGCCCGACAGCGCAAAGGGGAATTCTTTTCATAGTACCAGATAAATAATGAGTAAAGGCAGGTTGTGCCTGCCTCCTCAGAAGACCTTAATCTACATATTTCACCTTGCTCCAGTCACGTGGCTTGGCAGCAGGAGCTTCATCGGCATAACCGAATCCTACGCATAGGCACAATTCATAATCCTCGCTGAAGCCAAGTTTCTTCAGGACAGGGACACAAGCCTCATTGTCGGTAAGGAAGCGTACGGGACTGCCAAGGCAGATGGAGCCAACCCCCATCGACCAAGCCGAGAGCATCATGTTCTCGGCCATAAGGCCGCAATCGTATGCTGAGAAATCGTATGACCTTGCCCTTGCAATGAACACCATGGTAGGAGCCCCACGGAAGCAACCTTTAATCATCTCGGGGTCCATATCGGGATGCCCCTTGGCCATAGCATCTTTTATCTCGGCCATGAACACAGGATTGTCTACTACGCGCACCTCCCATGACTGCTTGTTCTGCCCGTTGGGAGCATTGATACCGCATTTCAG
This sequence comes from uncultured Bacteroidales bacterium, assembly GCA_947367415.1. Taxonomy (GTDB): domain Bacteria; phylum Bacteroidota; class Bacteroidia; order Bacteroidales; family Bacteroidaceae; genus UBA1189. The sequence goes on along the minus strand of CANBEE010000064.1, from coordinate 875 downwards.
GATTTCATCCATCTTGGCGCGTTCTACGGGCTGTGGCTTATACTTGCGTATACTACGACGCGCCATGATTGTTGTCACTACTTGATTCTCTTGCTGTTCGCACATGGGTGTTGTCTCCTGTTGCTTATTTTGGCAACCTGCCAAGAGGCAGCTGATAATGCCAAGGGTTACAAATGTCTTTTTCATATTACATGTCTTTAGAAACAGATTCTTATTGCATTAGCATCAGTTCGTTCACATACTCGCGATTATCATCCTTGCGCACCATTCCTGACTTACGCTTTATCTTGAAGTTGATGGGCATGGTCATCTTGTAACGCACAAGCATACCGTTCTTACGACCAGGAATCCATCGAGGCATATTGCGGGTAAGCCGGATAGCCTCATCGTCGAACTCCTTATTGAGGCTCTTCACGACACTCACACCGGAGATTACTCCACTGCGCTCCACAAAGAACTCTACCACCACTTCACCTTCAGTGCCGAGGTCGCGCATAGCACTCGGGTACACCAGATGCTGGTCCATATACTTGAGCAGCTCTCTACGTCCGCCAGGGAACTGCGGTTCCTCAATCCTATCTTTCTTCTGTGCATCAAGATTACCGCAGAGGAGCAGCATACCGCAGAGAAAAACAAGCCACCGATACTTTGTCATATTCTTTAGTATTTGTTTTAATTTCACGAAGATACTTAATAATGTTTTACATACGCACCAAAAGCCGCAGTTTTAACATTATTTAGAAAAAGATGACTACGTCTCACTGAGGCCAAGTCATCTTCTTCCACGTTTCGTTGTTGGTCAGAAACGAATCTTCTCACTCAGCTCCTGCATATTGGCAGCTATGGTTTCATCGCTGATGTTACTATTGATCAAG